>NZ_JBSFPS010000041.1:0-18845 GCF_053588315.1 Streptosporangium sp. NPDC003464
GCTTCTCAACTCCGTCACGCCCACTGCTCCCTCCCTGGAGAAAGGCTCTCCACGAGAGGATACGAGAGGATCGCGGGCCGATCGCGGCCCGGCGGTCCGGCGCCTTGTCAGCACCTCTCCGTCCGCACCTCTTCGGCGCGGAGGCGGGTCACCGTACGGCTCCCGCCTGGAAGCCCGGTGCCGCCGTACGGTTCCCGCGCGGAGGGCGGGTCACCGTACGGAGGCGGTAGGCCGTGTGGAGGCCGGCGGGACGGTCAGTTGCCGCGCTTGGCGCGGGCGGCGGAGCGGCCGCGGGTCGCGGCGTCCAGGACGACCTTGCGGATGCGCACGGTCTCCGGGGTGATCTCCACGCACTCGTCCTCGCGGATGAACTCCAGCGCCTGCTCCAGCGAGAGCTGGCGCGGCGGGATCAGGGTCTCCGTCACGTCAGCCGTGGAGGAGCGCATGTTGGTGAGCTTCTTCTCCTTGGTGATGTTGACGTCCATGTCGTCGGAGCGCGAGTTCTCACCGATGATCATGCCCTCGTAGACCTCGGTGGTCGGCGTGACGAACAGGATGCCGCGCTCCTGCAGGTTCGTCATCGCGAAGGCGGTGACCGGACCGGGGCGGTCGGCCACCAGCGAGCCGTTGTTACGGGTGCGCAGCTCGCCGAACCACGGCTCGTAGGCCTCGAAGACGTGGTGCACCAGGCCGGTGCCGCGGGTCTCGGTCAGGAACTCGGTCCGGAAGCCGATCAGGCCGCGGGCCGGGACCACGAACTCCATCCGGATCCAGCCGGTGCCGTGGTTGGTCATGTGCTCCATGCGGCCCTTGCGGACGGCCAGCAGCTGGGTGACGGCCCCGAGGTATTCCTCCGGGCAGTCGACGGTCAGCCGTTCGACCGGCTCGTGCACCTTGCCGTCGACGACCTTGGTGACCACCTGCGGCTTGCCGACGGTCAGCTCGTAGCCCTCACGGCGCATCTGCTCGACCAGGATGGCCAGCGCCAGCTCGCCACGGCCCTGGACCTCCCAGGCGTCGGGACGGTCGGTCTGCAGGACGCGCAGCGACACGTTGCCGATGAGCTCCTTGTCGAGCCGGTCCTTGACCATGCGGGCGGTGACCTTGGAACCCTTGACCTTGCCGACCAGCGGCGAGGTGTTGGTGCCGATGGTCATCGAGATGGCGGGCTCGTCCACCGTGATCAGCGGCAGCGGGCGCGGGTCGTCGGGGTCGGCCAGGGTCTCGCCGATCATGATGTCCGGGATGCCGGCGATCGCGATGATGTCACCGGGGCCGGCCTGCTCGGCGGGCTTGCGCTCCAGCGCCTCGGTCATCAGCAGCTCGGTGATCTTCACCTTCTGGATGCTGCCGTCGGTGCGGCACCAGGCGACCTGCTGGCCCTTCTTGATGGTGCCCTGGTGGACGCGGCAGAGCGCGATCCGGCCCAGGTAGGAGGAGGCGTCCAGGTTGGTGACGTGCGCCTGCAGCGGGGCGGACGGGTCGTAGGTCGGCGCGGGGATCGTGTCCTTGATGACCTGGAACAGCGGCTCCAGGTCCTCGGAGTCGGGCATCCCGGCGTCTTCCGGACGGTTCAGCGAGGCGCGGCCGGCCTTGGCCGAGGCGTAGACGATCGGGAAGTCGATCTGCTCCTCGGTGGCGTCGAGGTCCATGAAGAGCTCGTAGACCTCGTCCACGACCTCCTTGATCCGGGCGTCGGGGCGGTCGACCTTGTTGATGCACAGGATGACCGGCATCTTGGCGGCGAACGCCTTGCGCAGCACGAACCGGGTCTGCGGCAGCGGGCCCTCGGAGGCGTCCACCAGCAGCACGACGCCGTCCACCATCGACAGCCCGCGCTCGACCTCGCCGCCGAAGTCGGCGTGGCCGGGGGTGTCGATGATGTTGAGGGTCATGTCGCCGTGCCTGACGGCGGTGTTCTTCGCGAGAATGGTGATGCCCTTCTCGCGCTCTAGGTCGTTGGAGTCCATGACACGGTCGTCCACGTCCTGGTTGGCCCGGAAGGCGCCGGACTGCCAGAGCATGGCATCCACGAGAGTGGTCTTGCCGTGGTCGACGTGCGCGATGATCGCGATGTTCCGCAGGTCGTCGCGGCTGTTCAAAGGCATGATGGGAGTCTCACTCTGTGATCGTGGAGGCTGGCCGCGGACGGTGCGGCCCTACCATTTTAATTGATCCGCACAATCACTCTCACGTCGTGGTCGGACGGAACATGTCAGTTCACCTCCCCGACACCTTTCAGCCGTGCGGTCCCCGGCCTCAGATCCAGGTCAAACCCGCTCTAAGCTCGGGGCATGCCTTTAGCGCCATCGTTCGCCGCGATGCTCATGACCGAGGACGGAGTCCGGATCGATGCCGCGCACACCCCGTCACGCGGGGCGGCCGAACTGGGGATCGTGCTGGCGCACGGGTTCACCGGATCGCTGCGGGAGCGCCCCACGCGGCGGATCGCCCATGTGCTGAGCGGATTCGGCGGGGTGGTCTCGTTCGACTTCCGGGGGCACGGCCGGTCGGGGGGCGAGTCGACCGTGGGGGACCTGGAGATCCTGGACCTGGACGCGGCCGTACGGCATGCCCGGATGATCGGCTACACCAGGGTCGCCGTCGTCGGGTTCTCCATGGGCGCGGCGGTGGCCGTACGGCACGCCGGGTGGCACGGGCAGGACGGGGCCTCGGGTGAGAGCGCTCCCCGGCCGGGCAGGCCGGACGCGGTGGTCGCGGTCAGCGCGCCTGCGCGGTGGTACTACCGGGGGACCCGGCCGATGCGCCAGGTGCACTGGGCGATCGAGCAGCCGCTGGGGCGGTGGGCCGCGCGGGTGGGCAAGCGGACGCGGATCAGGAAGGGTGTGTGGGACCCGGTGCCGTCGGCGCCCCACGAGGCGGCCGCCCACATCTCCCCGACGCCGCTGCTGGTCGTGCACGGCGACGCCGACGACTTCTTCCCCCTCGACCACGCGCACCAGATCTACGGGGCCGCCCGGGAGCCGAAGGAGCTGTGGATCGAGCCCGGATACGGTCACGCGGAGTCGGCGGCCACACCGGCGCTGATCCGCCGGATCGGGGAGTGGGTCGCCGCCGGTCCCTGAACCCCGGCAGGTGTTCGCCCCCGCGGGGGAGGCATGACAGAGGATGCGTCGAGACGAGGAGTAGTGCACATGCGGAGCATCTACGTGGCCGGTCTCGGCCGCGGCGATGGCAGGCAGATCGTCGAGCTGGGCCTGATGGAGCTGCTCACCCGCCACGTGGAGCGGGTCGGGGTGTTCCGGCCGATCACCGGGGCGGGCGACGACCGCACGCTCGAACTGCTGAACGCCCGCTACCGCCCGGCGGTCTCGGCGATCGGGGTCACGGCCGAGGACGCCGCGGAGATCTACGCGCACAAGGGCACCGAGGAGCTCGTCGCCCGGCTGGTGGCCCGCTTCCACGCGCTGGAGCGCGAGTGCGACGCGCTGCTGGTGCTGGGCAGCTCCTTCGACACCGACGACCTCCCGCGCGAGCTGGCCCTCAACGCCCGGCTCGCCGCCGAGTTCGGCGCCCCGGTGATCGTGGTGGTGGGCGCGCACGGCGAGCAGGCCGCCGAGATCGCGATGGAGATGCGCACCGGCTACCAGGTCTTCTCGGACCTGGGCAGCACGGTGCTGGCGGTGGTCGCCAACCGGGTGCCGCGGGGGATGACCGTGGCGCCGGAGCTGCCGGTGCCCTGCTACGTCATCCCCGAGCACCCCTCGCTGTCGGCGCCGACGGTCGGCCAGGTGCTGCAGGCGGTGTCGGCCAAGCAGATCCAGGGGGACGAGGACGGGCTGCGCCGGGACGTCCTCGGGTTCGTGTTCGGCGGGGCCACCCTCCCGCTGTTCCTGGAGTACCTGACCGACGGGGCCCTGGTGATCACGCCGGGCGACCGGGCGGACCTGCTGCTCGTCTCGGTGGCGGCCGACACGGCCGGTACGGCGAGGCCGTCCGGCGTGGTGCTGACGGTGGGGGAGGAGCCCACGGAGGCCGTCAAGGCCCTCACCGCCCGCCTGGCGCCCGGCATGCCGGTGCTGGCGGCCACCGCGGACAGCTTCACCGTGGCCACCACCCTGGGCGGCCTGGAGGGACGGCTGACCGCCGACAACCCCCGCAAGATCGAGACGGCTCTCGGCCACTTCGAGACCCACGTGGACACCGCTGACCTGGCCGACCGGATCGAGCTGGCCCGCTCCGACCGGGTCACCCCGATGATGTTCGAGCACACGCTGCTGGAGCGGGCGCGGGCCGACCGGCGGCACATCGTGCTGCCGGAGGGCGAGGAGGACCGGATCCTCCGGGCCGCCGACATCCTCCTGCGGCGCGGCATCGTCGACCTCACCCTGCTGGGCCGGGAGGAGGTGGTCCGGCGGCGGATCGGCGACCTCGGCCTCGACCTGTCAGGCGTGAGCGTCGTCGACCCGCTGACCTCCCCGCTGCGCGACTCCTTCGCCGCGGAGTACGCCGAGCTCCGGGCGCACAAGGGCATGACCCTGGAGCGGGCCATGGACGTGGTCACCGACGCCAACTTCTTCGGCACGATGATGCTGCGCCGGGGCGCCGTGGACGGCATGGTCTCCGGCGCCGCGCACACCACCGCCGCCACGATCCTGCCGGCGTTCCAGATCATCAAGACGGTCCCCGGCACCTCGATCGTCTCCTCGGTGTTCTTCATGTGCCTGGCCGACCGGGTGCTCGTCTACGGCGACTGCGCGATCAACCCCGATCCCGACGCCGAGCAGCTCGCCGACATCGCCGTCTCCTCGGCCCGTACGGCGCAGCGCTTCGGCGTCGAGCCGCGGGTGGCGATGCTGTCGTACTCCACCGGCCACTCCGGCAGCGGCGCCGACGTGGACAAGGTCCGCCACGCCACCGCCCTGGTCATGGAGCGGGCGCCGGACCTGCTGGTCGAGGGGCCCATCCAGTACGACGCCGCGGTGGACGCCAGGGTCGCCGCCGCCAAGCTGCCCGGCTCCCAGGTCGCGGGCCGGGCGACCGTGCTGATCTTCCCGGACCTGAACACCGGCAACAACACCTACAAGGCCGTGCAGCGCTCGGCCGGGGCCGTCGCGGTCGGACCCGTCCTGCAGGGGCTCCGCAGGCCGGTCAACGACCTGTCGCGGGGCGCGCTGGTCACCGACATCGTGAGCACCGTGGCCATCACCGCCATCCAGGCACAGGAGGCGTCTTGAGCCGCGTACTGGTGCTCAACACCGGATCCTCCTCCGTGAAGTACCGGCTCCTGTCCGGTGACGAGCGGCTGGCCTCCGGGACGGTCGAGCGGATCGGCGAGGCCGGGTCCCCGGTGAGCGACCACGACGCGGCCCTGAAGGTCGTCGCGACCGAGCTGGCCGACAAGGGCCTCGGACTCGACTCCCCGGAGCTGACCGCGATCGGGCACCGGGTGGTGCACGGCGGCAGGACCTTCACCGAGCCCACCCTGATCACCGAGGAGGTGATCAGGAAGATCGAGGAGCTCGTCCCGCTCGCCCCGCTGCACAACCCGGCCAACCTGACGGGCATCGTGGTCGCCCGCAGGCTCCGTCCCGACCTGCCGCAGGTCGCGGTCTTCGACACCGCCTTCCACTCCACGATCTCCCCGGCCGCCGCGACCTACGCGATCGACCGCGAGGTGGCCGAGCGGCTGGGCATCCGCCGCTACGGCTTCCACGGCACCTCGCACGCCTACGTCTCCCGCGAGGCCGCCCGCGCCGTGGGCCGGCCGCTGGGCAACGTGATCGTGCTCCACCTGGGCAACGGCGCGAGCGCCTCGGCGGTGTCGGCCGGGCGGTGCGTGGACACCTCCATGGGCATGACCCCGCTCGAAGGGCTCGTCATGGGCACCCGCAGCGGCGACCTGGACCCGGCGGTGGTCCTCTATCTGGGCCGGACCGGGGGCATGTCCCTTGAGGAGATCGACACGCTGCTCAACCGGCGCGGCGGCATGCTCGGGCTCTGCGGCGACAACGACATGCGCGCGGTGCAGGAGCGGCTGGCCGCCGGTGACCCGGATGCCGAGCTCGCCTTCTCGGTCTACTGCCACCGGCTGCGCAAATACGTCGGCGCCTACTACGCCGTGCTCGGCACGGTGGACGTGATCGCGTTCACCGGGGGTGTGGGGGAGAACTCGCCGCTGGTCAGACAGACCGCGCTGGCCGGCCTGGAGGCGCTCGGCATCGCCGTGGACCCGGCGCGCAACCAGCGGGGAGAGCGGCTGATCTCGGCCGACGGCGCGGCCGTGAAGGTCGCGGTCATCCCGACGGACGAGGAGCTGGAGATCGCCCGCGAAACTCTTGAGGTTGTTTCGCGAACCAATCGCGGATAAATGACGTCTACCTACAGCGGACGGATGAAACCCGCCGGGAGAGGTCCACGGGACATCGGCCACCGCCCGACGGTGACCGATGGGACATACTTCCTGTAGTCAGGCGGTGGCCCAGCGTCGCGGGGGCGTGCTGGGCCGTCCGTCCGCCATCGCGTCCGCGACGTGCCCGTACGGCTCCGCGGAGCCGTACGGGCACGTCCTGGCGGAGATCTCAGCCCAGGCGGGCGATCGACTTGTACTCCAGGTAGGCGCTCAGCCCCTCGGGCCCGAGCTCGCGACCGAGGCCGCTGCTCTTGAAGCCGCCGAACGGGGAACTGGTCTCGATCATGTAGAGGTTGACGCCGTAGGTGCCGGCGCGCACCTGGCGGGCGATGTCCATGCCGTGCTCGGTGTCGGAGGTCCACACCGTCCCGGCGAGGCCGTAGTCGCTGTCGTTGGCGATCCGGACCGCGTCGGCCTCGTCCTCGTAGGGGATCACGGCCAGCACCGGGCCGAAGATCTCCTCGCGCGCGATGCGCATCTCGTTGGTGGCCCCGGCGAAGACGGTCGGGGCCACGTACCAGCCCCGGTCGTGGGGGCGCTCCAGGCCGCCGACGACCGGCTTGGCGCCCTCGTCGATGCCGATCCTGATGTAGTCCTGGACCCGCTCCTGCTGCCGCTTGGCGACCAGCGGGCCGATACCGGTCGCGGGGTCGGCGGGGTCGCCGACCGGCATGCCGCGGACCATCGCGGCGACCGCGTCCACGACCTCGTCGTAGCGGTTGCGCGAGGCCAGGATGCGGGTCTGGGCGATGCAGGCCTGGCCGTTGTTCATCAGCGAGGCGATCGACAGGAAGCCCATCGCCGAGGGCAGGTCGCAGTCGTCCAGGATGATCGCGGCCGACTTGCCGCCGAGCTCCAGGGTGCACCGCTTGAGCTGCTCGCCGCAGATCGCGGCGATCCGGCGGCCGGCCGCGGTGGAGCCGGTGAAGGCGACCTTGTCCACCCCGGGGTGGGAGACCAGGTGCTCGCCCGCCTCGCGCCCCGCGGCGACGATGTTGACGACGCCGTCGGGGACGCCCGCCTCCTTGACCATCTCGGCCAGCAGGTAGGCGTCCAGCGGGGTCTCGGGGGCGGGCTTGACCACGACCGTGCAGCCGGCGAGGAGGGCGGGGGCCAGCTTGATCATGATGACGAACTGGGGGACGTTCCACGGGACCACGGCGGCGACCACGCCGACCGGCTCGCGGCGGACGGTCACCGGGCCGAAGGTGCCCGGCCGTTCCTCCTCGACGGGGAAGGTCCTGCCGAGCGCGGCGTAGTACTGCAGCATGCCGAGCGGCTGCGGGGCCTGCGCCATCTGGGAGAAGGTGATGGGTGAGCCCATCTCCAGCGTGATGGTCTCGGCGATCTCGGCCTGGCGGGCCGCGTAGATCTCGGCGAGCCGGTCGAGGACGGCGGCGCGCTCGGGCATCGTCATCCGGGGCCAGGGGCCGTGGTCGAACGCCTGGCGGGCGGCGGCCACCGCCCGGTCCATGTCGGCGGGGGTCCCGTCGGGGACGCGGCCGACGACCTCCTCGGTGTGGGGCGAGACGACGTCGATGGTCCCGGTGCCCGCGGGGGCCACCCAGTCGCCCCCGATGAACAGCGTGTCGTGCTGACGCATGATCTGTTGCCTCCTGGTGGGCGGGCCGGAGTCGATATTTGAGCTAATGCTTGTTCGGACAGTGTCTTCCGCCGGGGAGGGCTCCACAAGGCCCTCCGCTGTGGAGACCGAATCATGTTCTGTCGACACTGGCAAGGGGGCGCCCCGGGTCCCGGATCCCGGGCCCCGCATCCCCGCGAGGTCGCCGCCACGGCATTTGTTTAAAGCACCGCAGACTGGTAGATAGTTCGTCAATGGTGCGCGGGTTCCGCCGTTCCGGTGGCGGGCCTCAAGATCGTCTTCTATAGTTTCGCTCCGTCCATGAGGGGGCTCTGGAGGTGAGCGAAGCGTGAGATCGACTCGCTCGGCCACGCTGGGCGTCGTGCTCGCCGCGCTGCTCCTGACCCCCGTCATGGCCGGTGCCGCCGCCCAGCGCGCGGCCAAGCCCGACCCCGAGGCCGAGCTCCGCCGGCTCACCCGCGAGGCGAGCCAGATCAACAAGGACTACCGCGGCCAGGTGCAGAGCCTGGAGGAGACCCGGGTCCAGGCCAGCAAGGCCGCCGCCAACGCCAAGAGCCTGAAGCGGGCACTGACCAACGCCAAGGCCGACATCGCCCGCATCGTCCAGACCACCTACATGGGCGGCGTGCTGGACGGCACCAACATGCTGAGCTTCGACGGCGACCCCTCCCTCGCCCTCAGTCAGGCCGCGACCATGTCCTACCTGGCCAGCCAGCGCGCCACCCAGCTCAACCGGATCCAGGAGCTGATCAAGAAGGCCAAGGACGCCGAGAAGGCCGCGGACGCGAAGATCGTCAGCCTCAAGAAGGACATCGCCGACCTGAAGAAGAACCGGGTCCGGATCGAGGGGCTCCTGGCCAAATACGGCTTCCAGACCCCCTCCGGCAGCGACGGCCTGACCGCCCGCACGGTCGCCATGCGCAACATGGTGCTGCAGTCCTTCCCGATGCCCTACGGCTACGGCTGCCTGCGCCCCGGTGACCCCGGCGACCACGGCAGCGGCCGGGCCTGCGACTTCATGATGAGCACCGGCGGCCGGATCCCGACCGCCGAGGCCAAGGAACGCGGCGACCGCCTCGCCCAGTGGGCCATTTCCAAGGGCCCCCAGATCGGGGTCATGTACATCATCTGGCAGCAGAAGTACTACGACGTCCGGACCGGCACCGGCTGGAAGCTGATGTCCGACCGCGGCGGCAACACCGCCAACCACCTGGACCACGTCCACATCTCGATGTTCTGACCCGTCAGGCTTCTGACCTGCGGTGATCGCGCCGTGGACGGCTCTCAGGGCACATCCGGGGCACTTCGCCCCGTCGCCCGTACGTCTTCGACGGCCTGCCGCATGCGCTTCTCACACGGGAGTTCGCCCGTGCGGAGGACGAGCGCCGCTGCGGTCAGGGCGAGCCAGGCTGCCGCTAACGCTGCCCGTTGACGATCTGCCGTGTCCAGCGCATGTACCAGTCCAGGAACGGCACCGGTTCGCTCCAGCCCCCATGCAGGCGGCCCGACGGCTCGACACCCCTCCAGGGAGCCGAAGGCCACCAGTCCATGTCCTTCACCCATCCCATCTCGGTGAACCAGACGGTGCCGGCGTACTCACCGTTCATGGCGAGCATGCTGATCCACGAGCACCCGTGGCTGCACAGGAACATGGTCCCGGGTGAGGGCTTGTCCATCCACAGAACGGGGTCTGCTCCGTCGGCGGCATGGCGCCGCAGTTGCCGCACATCATCCTGGGTCACCGGGAACGGCTCCCACGGGTAGGCGGCGACCTCGGGTTCCTCCTGGAAGCGCTCACGCTCCCATTGGGTCTCTTCCACGATCCAACGCAGGTCGAGCAAGCGGCCGGGAGAGACTCCCCGGCCGAATCGCAGCAGGAACGACCGGAACTCGTCAGGGAGCGGCGCGCCGATCACTCCCTCAAGGGCCGAAACCTCGGATTCCGGCATGGGAACAGCCGTTGCGAGATCGGCAAGCCGGGAGAGCTCAGTGGCCATCTCATCCAGGCTGATGTCTGATCGCATGGCTTCTCCCTGTCGAAGGCGTCAACGCACAGGCTAACGGCGAGGACAGGGCGCAACGGGTTGCGTCTGCGGAGGTGGTGTACGTGGCTCAGCGATCATGGCGGATGAGCAGAAGCAGCGTGTGTGAGAACGGCAATAGCCGTATTCGGCACCAGTCGTTGATCGTCACGTAGAGTGCGGCCGAAAGGAAGGGTGGCGAGAGTCTTCATCATTAATCGATCTTCGACACTCTTCGTCATCTCCACAGCTGAATGACTCAAGGTTCACTCACCCAGGGGGCGCAGGTGTTCCGGTGGATGACCAGGGCGGTCGTGTCCGTACCGCCGTCGCAGGACCATGATGCGCAGGCGCGTATCCATGGTGTCCAACTGCTCACCGAAGCCCGTGAGGAACTCAACCGGGCAGACATGAAGGCGCAGGTACTTCTCGGTGTCGCGGGGCTAGGCGTCGGCGCGGTTGCCGGTGGCCTGTTGGCGGGAAACTGGTCGCCATTGAAGCTGCACGCGGGTCTGCAATGGCTGTGGTGGGTGGGAGCGGTGTGCGCGCTCGCCTCTCTGGTCTGCATGGCGAGCGCCGTATACCCGCGCATCACAAAGCGGACGCTCGGTATCGCTTACTTCGGTGACATCGGGCGGTACGGCTCAGCGGTGGAAATCGCCAACGCCCTGCGCAACCACGATAATGATGATCTGACCGGCCTGGCCGAGCAGATCCGAGCGGTCAGTGTGATCGTGACCAGGAAGTATCTGCTCATCCAGTGGGGTTTCTGGCTGCTTCTGACCTCTATCGGGTCGACAGTCGGCTCAGCGGTGATTCAACTGGCCCTTTGACACGCTCGTGTGATTGCCAAAACGGCGTACCCGACGTACGCATGGGTCATGCGGCCCTTCTCCCAGCTCGTCTGGCACTCTCTGATCGAGAGTGGCACGCCGTGCCGGTACGAAGCCGGGGACGTGCTCCTACGGCAGGGCGCGCAGGGCAGCCACGTGCTGGTGCTGACCTTCGGTCAGGTCAAGGTGATCCGCCTGGAGCCGGACGGCAGTGAGCTCCTGCTGGCCGTACGAGGGGCGGATGACCTGCTGGGAGAGCTGGCCGTCTTGGACGGCGGAGAGCGGTCGGCGACTGTGTCCGCGCTGACCATGTGCCTGGCCTACGCGGTGCCGGCCGAGCGTTTCCACAGAATCGTCCGTCAGTTCGATCTGCACGGGATGCTGATCCGCCGCGCGATCCGCCGTCTGAGAGAAGGGGAGGACGTCCGGGCGGACCTGGCGGGGTTGCCCGCTGTCACGCTTGTAGCGCGGACTCTGCTGCGGCTGGCAACGGGACTGGAGGTACCGCTCTCCCAGAACGATCTGGCGGCAGCGACGGGGCTCTCAAGGTCGGCGGTAGCCGCCGAACTGGCTGCGTTACGGCGGGCGGAAATCGTCGCCACCGCGCGCCGGCGCATGGTCATCCAGGACTTGGCTGCGCTTCGAGCAACGGCCTGGGATGAACGTCCAATTCTGGACAGACGCTCGGAAAGTTGAATGCCATCGTGTAGCCAGTCATCAGGATCTGCCATGACAGGAGGCGCCATAGTGATCCCCGATGAGGAAAGTCATCCGCTGCCGCCCTACCGCGGACTGCTGGCGGTGGATGTCGTCAGGTTCACCGACAATCGGGATAGACACCTTCCTGAGCTGAGCGCGATGATCCCCGAGGTCCTGGAGCAGGCGTTCTCGCGGTGTGGCCAAGACCGCATCTGGCATGAGAAGCGCTTCCCCGAGTTGCCGGGCGACGGGTACGTCTTCGGCATCACACCGCAATACCTGCCGTTCCTGATCCATCCCTTCCTGGACAGTCTCCAGACCACGCTATGGGAGCTCTCACCCTCGCTTCGTGCCCGCGACAGAGCCCTGACCATGAGGCTGAGGGCTGGCATCCATGTGGGACCCGTCTATGACCAGGACGACCCGTTGCGTGACCGCAAGGGGAAGACCACCAACGACGCCTTCAGGCTGCTCAATTCCGACCAGCTGCGCGAGGTGATGGCCCACGCGGAGCCCGACGTCACCCTCGTCGGGGCGATCATCTCCGAGCGGGTCTTCCAGGATGTGGTCGAAGGTGGATATACCGCTGTTCACGCGAGTCAGTTCCGCCGCGTCGCCGCCGAGGTGCCGGAGAAGAACTTCAAACAGCACGCCTGGATCTACGTGCCCCGCCCGACCTTCCTCGAAGGTACGCCGGGAACGGACGACCGTACGACGGGCAAACGGGACGGTAGAACGGACGAGCAGGCTGTCACAGGCGCTTCGGCGGTCTTCCACGAGCAGGTCGGACAGGCGTTCACTGGCGGAACGTTCCACGGTGACTTCACCTTCGGAGAGACGTGAGCGTGCCTACAAGTGCGGAGTTCCATGACGAGGTGAAAACGGCTTTCATCGAAAGCGTTTTCCACGGCGACCTCACCTTCAACCTGGGCAAGCTGATTCCCTCACGACGGCTGGGTCCAGAAGAAATCAGCAGGATGCGGGCGGTTTACGTGCCGCGCGGCGACACTCTCTCGCGGGCCGTCGTGGCGGCTCGCGATACAGGAGCCGTCGTCTTGTGCGCCCACCCGGGGAACGGTCGGCGCATCACCGCGGTGAATGTGGCAGCCGGTCTCGAATTGTCCCCCGAGTGGCTGGTCATCGATGAGGACGACGTCCGTGCCTCGCTGCACTGCAAGAAGCGCAGAACCTACCTGCTGAATCTGCAGGAGAGCGCCCCGGAAGTGCTCCCCGCCCTGGGAAGAGAACTGGCGGGTTACATCATGCGCTTGCGTGAGGCCGGCTCCTGTCTGGTCGTGCTCGCCACGGAGCACGAGCTGGGGACGCTCGACCTCGCCGTCCAACCCGAGATCCTCAAGTTGAGGGCGAGCGATCCGCGTGAGGTGTTCCTGGCGCACCTGGCCCGGTGGCGTTCGCGAGAGGAGTGCCAGGCATGGGCGGCCGACGACCGGATCGGCGGCATCCTGTCCGGCGCCTCTTCGCAGGACGCAGTGAGGCTCACCGAACACGTGCACGAGTCAGGACATCGGACGCCGCAGGAAGGGATACAGGAGGTCCTCGCCGCCTACCACAACTGGGAGAAGGAACTCAGAAGCTGGTTCGAGACCACCCAAGCGCCGGAACAGGGATACCGGCGTGCCCTGCTGCTGTCGGTCGCCGCGATGGAGGGTTCGTCCGTGACGAAGGTCTTCGCCGCGGCCGACATGCTGTGTGCGGCCGTCGGCATCCCATACCCCCTCGGCCGAGGTCTGATCGGCCCGGGCGTCAACGCTCATCTGCAGGACGTCGACGCGAAGTACGTGAACGGGCAGGTGAAGTTCACCCGTCCTAGATACGGCGTGGCCGTACTGGATCACGTGTGGGAGGACCGCCCCTTCTTCAAGGATCATCTGACCGACTGGCTCAGGGAACTGCGTGACGATCAGCCCGCCGCCATCCTTCGGCGCCTGGCGATGCGGCACGGTCTGCCGGATCTGGTGTTGGAGACGGTCCAGAAGTGGTCCGGGCAGGATCCGGAGCGAGCGGTCAGGATGCTGACGGTCGCGGCGATGAGCGACGAGCTCGGCCGCGCGGTACGCAGCAGGATGTATGTGTGGGCGCGGAACGGGAACCAGGAGTCACTTCATCTAGTGGTGGCGGCGGTCTGCGGAGGTCCGCTGGCCGACGCGTTCGACCGGATCGCGTTCACCCGCCTGAAGCATCTGGCCGGCCGTGACTCCGAGCGGGTCGAAGTCTCGGTTCTCGACGCGCTGGCCCGGCTTGTCACCCGCCCGCGATTGCGTGTTCCAACGGTGATGGAGGTCGTGAAGTGGGTCGAGGCCGCAGGACGTGCCCGGCGCACCGGCCTGCGTGCCTTCGTAAAGCTGGCCGCCCTGCGCTCGCCCGAAGGTCGCCTGGTGCTGATGCCGCACTCGACACGAGAGGAGACGCTCATCGACACCCTCGCCGACGGATGGCGGGCGACCCTTCGTGACCCTGAGAGCGCCGATACGGCCAAGAAAGCGGCGGTCGTCTGGTTGGAAGAGGCCGTCCGAGGCGACGCCGATGGCGAGGTGATCTGCCAGGTCCTGGCCAAAACGTGTAGATCCAGCATGGACGTCGGTGTGCTCGCGCCCCTTATCTGGCACTGGGCACGCACAACCCCGGACGACGATGTCAACCGCGAAAGCCTCTGTATCGAGCTGATGCGACGGATCGGTGAAGCGGACAGTCTCACCTCCGGCATCTCGCTGCTGAGCACCTACGACGTCGAGGAGACGACCGAGTGGGATTCCTAGACTGGCTGGAAACGCTTCTGGCCCGCAGGCATCGGGGTGACTCCGTCCCGCACCATACAGAGCTCGCGCAGGTGCTACGCAGCGAGCGGGAGAACCGGGACTTCCGGGCGCGAATCACGCTCACATGGCTCCTGCCCTGGGGAACGGAACTGCCCGTCGACATCGAAACCTCGGTGTGTGACAGACTTATCGTGGCCGCCCGTCAGGCGGCCACTCCGTTCTCGGTGCTCCACCGGGAGGAGGCGGAGAGCGCGGTCAACCTGGCGCTGGGCCGTGTCGAGACTCATCCCTACTTCCGCCGAGCACGTGCGGTGCTCGGCGTCGAGGCCGAGGTGGTCGAGTTCGCCCGTGAGCAGATGGCGAGAGATCTGGAGACCGAACGGCATCGAATGGCGCAGCAGGCCGAGGTCACCCGGCTGACGGCCCTGCGGGACACGATGTTGCGGGATGGCTCCATCGCACGGCTGTGGTGGCTCCAATCGGATCCGAAAAAGCTGATGGAGCTGGTGAAACACGGGGACGAGTTCGAGAAGGCCATCAACCTGGTCTCCGACGGCCACGGCACGTGGCCGAGCATGCCGGGGGCGGGGAAGACGTCTGTGGCCGAGCTTGTCGAGCTTTTCCTGGCGGAGCTGGGACCGGAACACCGCCGACTCCTGATTCACCAGCTGGACAAGGTCTTCCGAGGCTACGAACGTCCAGAACTGGCGGATCGGTTAGTCGTGACGTCTGGTGACGGTGCTGCGGAGCCAACATCGGATAGTGATCAGGGAAACGGAAGGTATCTCGGAGGCGTTTCGTAGTCCCAGGCAGTGGGAGTTCCGCTGGCTAAGGCGGGTCAGTTGATGCGCTCGTCCAGGACCACCCGGATCTACGAGGGCAGGGCACACTCAAGGCACATGGGCACGAGAAGCACTACGAAACGATGAGAAGCAGTAAACGCCAAAGTCCAGCACAGAACGTCTTCTAAGAGATCACCGCCGGTCGGTCGCCATGGCGGATCAGATCTCGATGTCCTGACCCGCCAGGCTTCTGATAAGCGCCATCGGATCAACATGGTCGTGTCCGCCAGGCATTCGCCACCCACGACGGTAAGAGTCGCCATGAACCCTTCGAAGGTGGCGAGGATGAGGAGCGCGCCGGTCCCTGATGCGATACGGCGCCGCGCCCGGCCCGCCATGACACCGCCCGCCGCCGCAGCCAGAGCGATGAGCGATCAGCACGCCATTGAGGCTGGTGTTGGAGCGTAGATCCGAGCCGGGCGAGTCGTAGTAAATCTTCATGACCTGGATCGCGGGAATCGTGGCGGCCCGAGCGGTTAGGGCGGGGACGAGCATGGCGAAAGCCGGAGGGAGGCCAGGCGAGCGGGCCCCCGCATCACCGTGGTGTCATCGCTGGTCCGCGGGCAGAACTCCCTTGTGGCGCCACCGTGGTAACAGGGCGTTCGGCGGTGCCTGCTGCACGGCGAGCGTCCTGTCGGAAAACGGGGCTCTCACCTTCACCGTCGAGTGAGATCACTCCGGGACGTGGTCGGCCGTGCGGCTCTGCTGTGGCATGCATCAAGTCGCGGATACCGATAGGGCTTGGGCGGCATGGCATTTGTTGATCTAGAACGGCCGATTAGTTGGCCATGATCACCAATCTTAATGATCTATCTATCTTTAAGTAAATTTTACGAGTACGTTCCTGTATGTCGAAAACTTGTTCGAGTGGCCCGTGCCATCGCACGGGCCACTCGTATGTGTACAGGAGTGATACGTGCCATCAACCACAGGGGCAGGGAAAACTCCCCCTCCCTTATCTCGTCGCAGACGAGACAGGCGCCGGCTGGTGAACGCCGCAGCGGCGGGACTCACCGTGACGATGATCGTCAGTCTGGCGGCGGCGCCGTCATGGGCCCAGCAGGGACCGGCGCCGACCCCGGCACCGACACAGCCGACACAGCCGGCTCCCGCTCCTCAGGGCGGCACCCCGATCGTGGACCAGGTAGTGGAGGCCGCCAAAAAGAAGGCCCGCACGACCGGCAAACGCGTGGAGATCCCCTCCAAGCAGACCGAAAGCACGACGGTCTTCGCCAACCCCGACGGCAAGACCCTGCGGATGGAAATGCACGCCCAGCCCATCCGGGTCAAGAAGGCCAAGGGCGAAGGCTTCACCCCGATCGACACCACCCTCGTCGAGGCCGATGGCGTCATCAAGCCCAAGACCGTCAAGGGCGGCCTGACTCTGTCGGCGGGCCAAGACACCGTCCTGCTGAAGAGCACGACCAAGCGGGGCACCGCCGAGATCGCCGCTCCCGGCGATCTGCCCAAGCCCAAGCTGAAGGGGAGTACCGCCACCTACCGGTCGGCCTACGGCGAGGGCGTGGACCTGGTGGTCACCGCGACCGCGACCGGCTTCCGGCAGAAGATTGTCATCCGCGAGCGGCCGAGCGGCCCGGTGACCTTCCGCCTGCCGGTGGACCTGCCCAAGGGCATGTCCTACGGCACAGACGCCTCCGGGCAGCCGGCCCTGCTGGCCGAGGACGGCAAGAAGATCGCCGACCTCCCACGGCCGCTGGTGCTGGACGCCGTCGCGAACGACCCCAACGGGCCGATCGACGTCGGCAGGGTCGGCGCGGTGCCGGTCAGCATGGAGCCGGACGGCTCCGCCCTGCTGCTCGCCCCCGACGCGGCCTTCCTCGCCGACCCCGCGGTCGCCTACCCGGTGACCGTGATGGCCGCCGACTCCGACTGGTGGGAGCCCGAGCTGGGCAACGACACCTTCGTCAACAACGCCGACTACCCCGACGGCTACGCCAACAGCGGCCTGGACCGCATCCTGGCCGGCAAGTCCAACAGCGGCTCGGTGCGCTGGCGCAGCTACATCCGCTTCGACGAGATCCCGGCCGACTCCCCGCTGCGGGGCGGGACGGTCGACAACGCCGACCTGGTGTTGTGGAACTACCTGTCCAACGACTGCGGCCTGTACGTCGGCTCGGGCATCACCGCCCGCCGCGTCACCGAGCGGTGGGACGTCTCCACCCTGACCTGGAGCAACCAGCCGCTGGCCACCAGCGCGGGCGCCGACACCGAGTACGGCGCCTACAGCACCAACTGCTCGGGCTCCATGAACTACGCGGCCGACCTCATCCACTCCGTCGACGACATCGTCCAGGAGTGGGCCTACGGGGAGCCGAACTACGGCTTCCAACTCGCCGCCGGCAACGAGTCTGACCTGACGAACTGGCGCCGTTACCGCTCCAAGGAGCAGACCGACGGCTGGGGCGCGCACGGCCCACAGCTCACCGTCGACTTCACCCCCGCGCCGAAGATCTTGACCTATTTCTCGGAGTCGGGACCGCGCCGCACCTCACCACCGACGTTCGAAGAGGCGTCGGCGCTGCACCGTGAGCCCTATGAGGGCGTGCCTGACCGAGCCGGCGTTCCTGTGGAAGAGTTGGTGGCCTCGGAAGGCACCCGCACGGTCCCCTACGAGATCGGGCCCGACAAGCTGGGGCCGCTGCCGGGCGAAGACTGGTCGAACCCTCAGAACGAGGAGGTGGACGGCCCTGACATCGACGACAGGACTCCGCCGGCTCTGGTGGAGGTCAGCCCCACCCGTGGTGCCTCGGATGCGGAAACGACGGCTCAGGTCAGAGTCGTGTTCAGCGAGCCGGTCTGGGAAGAGCGGATCACGCTGAAGGATCGCACGGGCAACGTCGTGCCCGGCACGGCGAAGCTCGACGCCGAGCGCAAGGTGCTCATCTTCACCCCCGAGCAGCCCCTTCTACGTGGAACTCGCTACACAGTCGAGGTCTCCCTCGCCCACGACGCCGCCGGCAACAGAATGGCGGCGGATTCCTGGTCCTTCACCACTGTCCTGCAGGCGGCGGCACACTGGACCTTCGACGAAGGTTCGGGAGACGTCGCCGCCGACTCTTCCGGCAACGGGCACCAGGCCAAGGTGAACGAGACCACGACGTGGACCACCGGCAAGGTCGGCGGTGCGGTGACCAACGCACCCGCCGACGGGCTCGTGGGAGTGCTGCAGCAGCCTGGGACGCCAGAGCGGTCCGGACCGCTGTCCAGAGCCGCTGCGGCGGTGCCGACCGTGAGCGGATTCGCCGTCGAGCCGTCGCAGACGGTGTCCGGATCCATCGTGACGCCGTCGTTGACGCCGGCCTTGAAGGCCACCGTCACCGAGGCGGGCGGGGTCGCGTCCACGGTCGAGTTCCGGGTGATGAAGTACGTTGATGACAGCCTTGTATGGTCCGGGTCGGCAGCGAACGTCGCTTCCGGAGCCCAGGCGTCGGTGACCGTGCCGTCCGGCAAGCTGGTGGACGGCACCCGGTACGAATGGCAGGTACGGGCCACCAGTGGTGGTACCACTTCCGATTGGTCGTCGTATCAGTTCTTCACGGCGGACGTGCCTGAGGTGGTGGTGGACCAGTTCCAGGTCACTCCGTCGTCGGGGACGGGTTCTTCCGTCGTGAGCGCGTCGTTGACGCCGAAGCTGCAGGCGCGGGTCACCGACCCGCTGGGCGGTGTGTCCACGGTC
>NZ_JBSFPS010000041.1:18943-45421 GCF_053588315.1 Streptosporangium sp. NPDC003464
TTCGAGGTGGCGCGGTACTCCGACGACGTGGTGGTGTGGTCGGGATCGGCGGCGAACGTCGCTTCCGGCACGCAGGCGTCGGTGACGGTTCCGTCGGCCAAGCTGGTCGACGGCACGAAGTACGAGTGGCGGGTCAAGGCCACCACGCCGGGCTCGACCCCGGCCTGGTCGGCGTATCAGTTCTTCACCGTGGACGCGGCACCGCGGGTCGACCAGTTCCAGGTCAGCCCCTCCAGAACCGCCTCCGACGGCGCTATCACCACCTCGCTGACCCCCACGTTGCTGGCTCGGGTCATCGACCAACTCGGTGGGCCGGTCACGGCCTCTTTCGAGGTAGCGCGGTACTCCGACGACGTGGTGGTGTGGTCGGGATCGGCGGCGAACGTCGCTTCCGGGACCCAGGCGTCGGTGACGGTTCCGTCGGCCATACTGGTCGACGGCACGAAGTACGAGTGGCGGGTGCGGGCCACGGCCAGCGGCGCGACTTCGGCGTGGTCGTCGTATCAGTTCTTCACGGCGGACGTGCCTGAGGCGGTGGTGGACCAGTTCCAGGTCACCCCGGCCGAGACCGTGAACGCCGTCACGGTGGTCTCGTCGCTGACCCCCACGCTGCTGGCCCGAGTCACCGACCCGCTCGGCGGCACGGCCACGGTCGACTTCCAGGTCGCCGACTACCTCACCGACACCGTGCTGTGGTCGACGTCGGTGACCGGTGTCGCCTCCGGCACCCAGACGTCGGTGACGGTCCCGTCCGGGAAGCTGTCGGACAAGATCGCGTACGAGTTCCGGGTCAAGGCCACCACGCCGGGATCCACCCCGGCCTGGTCGGGATGGCAGAAGTTCCAGGTCGACGTGTTCGATCCGGCCACCGACCCGGCGGTCGGCCAGCCGCAGGTCATCCCCTCGCAGAGCCAGGGCGGTGCCACGGTCACCTCGTCGGTGACGCCCGAACTGCGCGCGGCGGTGTCCCATCCGCAGGCCAGTGCCTCACGCGTGGAGTTCGAGGTCGAGCACGACCCGTCCGCCCCGCAGGGCCAGGGCAGTGGTCAGATCTGGGCCACGGCACTGGACAACGTGGCGTCCGGTACCGCCGCCGCGGTGACCGTCCCGGCCGACAAGCTCGCCGACGGCTGGCTGGTGCGCTGGCGGGTACGCTCCCTGGCGGGCACCTCCTCCTCGACCTGGACGGCCTGGCAGCAGGTGAAGGTCGCCGTTCCCAAGCCCGGCGTGGGCCAGTTCCAGGTCACCCCGTCGCAGGTGGTCGACGGCAAGACCGTCACCACCGTGGTGACGCCGTCGCTGCACGCCCAGGTCACCTACGCCCCCGGCGGTAACCTGCGGGCCGAGTTCGAGGTCGAGCACGACCCGTCCGCGCCGCAGGGCCAGGGAACCGGCCAGATCTGGTCCGGCGCCGCCGACGGTGTTCCGGCGGGGACGCAGGGCTCGGTGACCGTCCCGGCCGGGAAGCTCGCCGACGGCTGGGCGGTGCGCTGGCGGGCCCGCACGGTCGCCGGCACGCTCTCCTCTCCGTGGTCGGACTGGCAGCCGCTGTTGGTGGACCAGCCCGGCTCGGCTCCGGCCGTGGAGAAGCCTCAGGTCATGCCCTCGGCGCAGGTGGGCGAGCAGACCGTCACCTCGACGGTGACCCCACAGCTGCGGGTCACCGTACTGGACCCCCGCGGCGAGCCGGTGCGGGCCGAGTTCGAGGTCGAGCATGACCCGTCGGCTCCGGCGGGCCAGGGGAGTGGGCAGATCTGGACCACCGCTGTCGACAACGTAGCGGTCGGCTCCCAGGCCGCGATCGAAGTTCCGGCAGGGAAGCTGAGCGACGGCTGGCTGGTGCGCTGGCGCGCTCGCGCGGTCTCGGACACCGCCTCTTCGCCGTGGTCGGCCTGGCAGCAACTGGCCGTGGAGATCCCCAAGCCCGGCGTGGGCCAGTTCCAGGTCACCCCGTCGCAGGTGGTCGACGGCAAGACCGTCACCACCGTGGTGACGCCGTCGCTGCACGCCCAGGTCACCTACGCCCCCGGCGGTAACCTGCGGGCCGAGTTCGAGGTCGAGCATGACCCGTCGGCTCCGGCGGGCCAGGGGAGTGGGCAGATCTGGACCACCGCGGTGGACAATGCCGCAGCGGGTACCCAGGTCACGGCCGCCGTCCCGGCGGGCAAGCTGACCGACGGCTGGGTCGTGCGCTGGCGGGTCCGCTCGCTCACCGCCGAGCTGGCCTCGACCTGGTCGGAGTGGCAGCAGTTGACCGTTGAGCGGCCCGCCTCGGCGCCGGCCGTCAGCGAGCTGCGGGCGACCCCTTCCCGCAAGGTGAACGGAAAGACGGTCACCTATACGGTGACGCCGGAACTGCGAGCCACGCTCGCAGACCCCCGCGGTGACAACCTCACCGCCGAGTTCGAGGTCGAGCACGACCCGGCCGCGCCGGAGGGGCAGGGCACGGGACAGATCTGGGCGACGGCGCTGGCCGACCTCCCTGTCGGGTCCCAGGCCACGGCCGCCGTCCCGGCGGGCAAGCTGAGCGACGGCTGGCAGGTGCGCTGGCGCGCCCGCGCGGTCTCGGCCACCGCCACCGGCACGTGGTCGGACTGGCAGGAGCTCAAGGTGGACATCGTTCACCCCGGCGAGGAACCACTGGCTCAGACCAGCGGGCCAGTGATCCGGACCGACGACAGCTTCACCGTCGCGGCCTGGCTGAAGTGGGACGACAAGGACGGCGCCTACAGTGTCATCGAACAGAAGGGCGCCCAGCAGGCACCATTCCGCCTCGGCAATGACCCTGACCACGGGCTGGTGTTCACCTTGACCAGTGCCGACGCCGTCGACGCGACCACCGAGGGTGTGCTGGCGGGCGTCGACCCGCCGACGGGCGAGTGGTTCCACCTGGCCGGTGTCTACGATGCCGAGGCCAAGTCGGCCACGCTGTATCTCAACGGCGCCCCGGTCAAGACCACGCCGGTCACCGGGCCGGCATGGAACAGCGCGGGTGCGGTCACTCTGGGCACGTTCATGATCGGTGATCTCGATGAGGTGCGGATCTACCAGAACGCGCTGACGGCGGGCCAGGTCGCCACACTGGCCGACCCGCCGGCCCCTCCCGCAGCGTCGCCCACCAAGAGTGCCGCCGTCTTCGGCGAGAAGAAGGCGCCCACGGCAAAGGTGTCCGCGGCGCAGAACACGGTACGCGCCGCCGCGACAGAGTCGTTCCCCTACGACCGCCACACGCTGGAGTGGTGCGAGGACAAGCGGGAGGACGAGGACGACGACGACCGACTGGCCGACAACGTCTGGGGTGAGGCCCGTCCGTACAGCGGCTGCACAGCCAGGTTCCACAGCTGGCTGGTCTGGACCATCGACACGGAGAAGACCAGGCAGACGGGCAAGACAGTGGTCTTCCCCGTCCCGAGCTGGATGTACTTCCGCGTGTCGGTCGCCATTCACACCTATGCCGGCAATGAGACGGCCACCGGCGTCCAGGGCGGCACCGCAGGGCGCCTGCCCCGCGACATCAAGGTGTGGACGAAGCTGTCCGACGTCTTCGTCACCGGCGACGACGACGCCCTGGTGCTGGGCACGCTGAAGCTTCGGGTCCGGGCCAAGGCCGGCAAGGCGACGAGCAACTGCACCCAGATCGAGGGGCCGGCCGAGCGTGTCGGCGACGTGCCGGACCTCGGTGAGGAATGGCGGACCGAGTTCGTCTTCCGCTCCTCGGGAGCCCTTTTCGACAGCTGCACGATCCGTCCTTGGCTGACGCTTCACATTCCGGCCTGGCCGGACAAGAGCGTCGAGTTGTGGGACATCCCGCGGAACCCGACGGCCACCAACGACAACGCCGCCAAGGTGCGCTGCGACAGCCTGACCAAGCATGTGTACAAGGGCGGATGCGTCCTGGTGGGGGCCAACGCCCTCTACACCATGTATCGGACCGACCCGTTTATGGGCGATGTGGCCAAGCACATCCATGATGCGTTCTACTCGCCGCACCTGACCGCCCCTCACTTCAAGGACGCGAACGGCTCACCCATCGCTAAGAGAATCCCGGGCAACTACGCTACCGGGGGGCCGGCCTTGACATACGTCTCCAAGTCCACCAAGGCCCCGGACGGGAGCACGTATCGAGGGAAGAACAAGTACCGAAAGGACATCGACTGCCGGGAATGGTTCCCGAAGGCCGACAGCGACGACGATCCCGATCCGGACGACATCCGCGGCGAATTGCAGTGTGACGAGTTCCCCTTCGGGTCCACCAAGGAAGGGGCGGGCTCCGCCGGATACAACTACTCCATCCGAGCGCTTCTCGCGGAGCAGAACGGGAACGCCGGGACTGATCTCGGCATCTTCTACGCTCGCTACCGGTTCCTCAACGGCAGCCAGTTCTGGGTCAATATCAAGTAAGGCCGACATGGCGGCCCCGCTCTCCAGGCGGGGCCGCCATGCTCCACGAGCCGCCATGCTCCACGGAAGGAAGACGATGAGCGAGGGCCGCACCCCCTACGACGTCCTGGACGAATATGGGCTCGATGACGATTACTTCGGCTTCCACGCCGCCTGGGTCGAGGGAGTCGACGCCCACGAAGCCGCCCGCCGGATGCGGGCCGACCTCGATACCGCGGCGGAATGCAATATCCATGACGTCCATGAACACACCGGCGACGCTGGCGAGCGCGACGGCATCGTCCTCATTGGCCAGGCCGGCTCCTGGGTCCTGATCCTGCAGCTACGGGGCTGGGACTGCCTGCGTGATCGGGCTCTGTCCATCGCGTCCAGCGGTGGGGGCCGCGCGGTGGCGATCGGCTGGAACGCTGACGGCGACGAACAGCTCATCTACGCGTCCGACGGACGGATCCTCACTTATATGGATTTCTCCCCCTCATCCCGTCGAGGTGGGGCCAACCGGCATGCGCTGGACGGATACCTGGACGGGCTGTCATTCGTGGACGGCCCGGACACGGAGGCGAACATCGCCACGGCGCTGATCCTGATCGAACGCATCACCGGACGAGGCCTCGACCAGGAATGGCTTGAGTCCAGCAACACGTGTTACGTGATTCCTGACGGGTCCTGGTGACCGCAGCGCGGTGGGTCGCCGACTCACCGTGGCATGAGGATTAGGAAACGCGACTCCACGAGAATCAGGGCACACCAGAGTCTCCACGGAGACTCAGATCTCGATATAACCAGTCCGCCCGCCGATT
This sequence comes from Streptosporangium sp. NPDC003464, assembly GCF_053588315.1. Classification (NCBI taxonomy): domain Bacteria; kingdom Bacillati; phylum Actinomycetota; class Actinomycetes; order Streptosporangiales; family Streptosporangiaceae; genus Streptosporangium; species Streptosporangium sp. NPDC003464. The sequence goes on from NZ_JBSFPS010000041.1 coordinate 24,145, forward strand.
CTATGACACGGTTTCACGACCTATTTTCGTTTATGCTTTTCCCTCGAACAGTGCGGCGCCATGAAGACGGACGGGAGTGTAATTTCCAGCGCTCCTTCGACTTCGACGGAGCCTGTACGGCATGCGCGGCGCCGGACGCTTTCCGGCGGGCCCGGGTGTGTTTGAACGCGTCATCCGGAGGGGCTTGGACGGGCCGTTCCCGGGACGCACCGGCCCCCATTCCGGACGGCCGTCGGTCGGGTGGCCCATCGGTCGCTCCGGGGTGGCCCACCGATCACCCCGGAGCGGCCGCCGACTTGCCGGCGTGCCGTTCGCCTCGCGCCTCATACCGGTTACCTCCCGCTCCGCAGGGGTCTGTCTCTCGTCCCGCGCGGCTCACTTCCCGTCCTGTACGGCGGGGCTCTCCTGCCCGGCGAAGGTCAGCTCCGGGCGCCAGGCGAGCAGCAGCCCGAGCACGGCGTATCCGACGAGCAGGTGGCCGCCGCCGACCCACCGTGAGGCGGCCTCGCCGAGCAGCGCGAACACGGGGACCGTCACGACGCCCCAGCTCTCCGCCACCAGCGGCCACCACCGCAGCGACCCCCGCCACCTGCGGGCGAGCACCAGCTTCACGCTGATCACGAACATGCCCAGCATCGACAGCGGCCAGAAGACGTCGAGCACCGCCAGCACCACCCCGTCGCCGGCCGCCTCCGGCAGGATCGCGTGCAGTAGCGACCAGGCGGAGGCCAGGGCGAGCAGCACCACCTCCACCTTGAGCATCACCGCGGAGACGCGCGACGTCCCGCCCGCCCGGGTCCGCATCTGCACCGCGAGCAGGCCGAACAGGCCGAGCTGGAAGGCCAGGCCGGCCAGGTCGCCGATCCGCCCCTCCGTCCCGCCGGCCGTGGGGTCGAACAGGAAGATGCTCACCGCCCAGATGAGCGTGCCGGCCGCCAGCCCGAGTCCGAGGCGGCGGACCGTGCCGGGGGCGATCGCGGGGGGCCGCGCGGCCGGCGCGGTGCCGGGAGGACTGACGTCCGTACGTGCCTTGGCCGGTGTGTTCGTGATGTGCGCGTCCATTGTGGCTGGTCCCTTTCCTGTGAGTCCCAGTGAGTTCCAGTGAATTCCTGCGAGTTTCTGCTAATTCCTGCGGGCGGAATCCTCGTGTGCGCGGCTTGGGTGCCGCCGGGTCAGGCGGTGCGTCCGACGTGCGGATCCAGAGTCCGCGCCGGCGGACCCGGGCGGGCAGGGCCGGTGGTCCCGGATTCCGCCCCGGGGGCCGCTCCCGTCCAGGGGCGGCCGTCCCAACCCGGGTCGGGACGGTGGTCCCGGGACAGACAGGACATATGGCAGGTGACAATGCATGTCGTGGAGAACATGGGACCGGCCGGACTGCCGGCAGCGCGCAGGGCTCGCCTGCCGGGCGTACTGGCCGTCGTCGTGGTCGCGATCGCCGTCGGCACGGTGCTGCTGGACGTCCGCGCCGCTGGAGTGGAGGTGGCGCACAGCGCCGATCTCGACCCCGGCTGGCCGTCCGCGCTGGCCGGGGCCGCGCAGATGCTGCCCGGTCTCCTGCTGCTGTGGCGGCTGCCGCGGCACCCCGTCGCCTGGGTGCTGACCCTCTCCGGGCTGATGTGGCTGCTGAACGGCTTCACCGCAGGCTGGGCGACGTACGCGAGCTACGTGTCGCCGGGCACGCCGGGGGCCTCGGCCGCCTACTGGTTCTACACGCGGTTCGGCGCGGCGCTGCTGCTCGGGCTGCCCCTGCTGATCCTGCTGTTCCCGGACGGACGGCTGCCGGCGGCCACGGCGTGGCGCCGGCTGTCGGCCGCCAGCCTCGCGCTGACCGCGCTCCTGCCGGTGCTGCGGCTGCTGGCGCCGATGGCGGTGCTGGCCCGCTACGAAGACACCCCGCTGCCCCCCGAGATCGCCAGGCTGGCGCTCGACCCGTTCAGCGTCGGCCTGCCGTACGAGATCTGGGAGCCCGCGCTGCACGTCGCCCACGCCGGGGTGGTGGTGAGCCTGGTGGTGCCGTTCGCGGTCATGGTGCACCGTTACCGCGGCGCCGACGCCGAGCGGCAGGCGCAGATCCGCTGGCTGATGTGGGCCGCGCTCGTGGACATGTCCGTGCTGCTGCTCCCGCTCGTGCTGCCGCCGGACGTCCCCGCGCTCCTGCTCGCGGTCGCGATCGCGCTGACCTCCTCCGCCGTGGTGGTCGCGGTGACCAAATACCGGCTGTACGACGTCGACCGGCTGTTGTCGGCGACGGTCCTGTACGGCGTGCTCGCCGTGCTGGCGGTCGTGGTCGACGCCGCCGTGTTCACCGTCGCCGCCGGCGCGCTCGACGAGCGGCGCGCCACGTTCGCCGCGATCGCGATCGTCGCCGTGGTCTACATGCCGATGCGGGCGTGGCTGGTGCGGGCGGGCCGCCGGCTGCTGCGCGGGTCGCGGGACGATCCGTACGCGACGGTCTCGACGCTGGCCGAGCGGCTTGAGCTGACCGTCGATCCGGACGGGCAGCTGATCGCGGTGGCGCGGACGCTGGCCGAGGCGTTCCGGCTGTCCTATGTCCGGGTGGAGATCGAACGCCCGGGAGGGGAACGCTCGGTGGTCGAGCACGGCTCACCGCGCGGGCCGTCGGTGTCGCTGCCGGTCGCCTACCGCGGCGAGACGGTGGGGCGGCTGGTGCTGTGCCGGGCCGACCTGACCGAACGGGACCAGCGGCTCCTCGGTGACCTCGTACGGCAGGCGGCCGCGGCGGCCCGCGCCACCGAGCTGACCGTCGACCTGCAGCGCATCCGCGCCCAGCTCGTGGTCGCCCGCGAGGAGGAACGCCGCCGGCTCCGGCGCGACCTGCACGACGGGCTGGGACCGAGTCTCGGCGCGGTGGCGTTGCGGATCGAGACCGCCCGGAACCTGGCCCGCACCTCACCCGACGGGGCAGACCGGATCCTTGAGCAGACGGCCGCCGAGGTCGCGACGGTGATGGCCGACATCCGCCAGATCGTGCACGACCTGCGCCCGCCGGCCCTCGACGAACTGGGCGTGCTCCGGGCGATCGAACAGCAGGCGGACCGCTTGCGGCCGAGCGGCCTGACGGTCACCGTCACCGGCGACGAGGCACTCCACGCGCTGCCCGCGGCGGTGGAGGTGGCGGCCTATCGGATCGTGTCGGAGGCACTGACGAACGTGACCCGGCACGCGCGCGCCTCGCACTGTGACATCACTCTGCGCGTGGACGGGCGGGTGCTCGACGTCCTGGTGCGCGACGACGGCGCGGGGATCGGCGCGGACGTCGTGGCCGGGGTCGGGATGCTCTCGCTGCGGGAGCGGGCTGCCGAGCTCGGCGGCGGCTGCGAGGTCACCTGCCCCGCCGACGGTGGCACGCTGGTCCATGCGACGCTCCCGTTGGAACAGGTAGAACTCCCGTTGGAACAGGTAGGACAGGTAACGGAGATGACAGGTGTCTGACGAGCCGATCCGGGTGCTCCTCGCCGACGACCACCCGGTATACCGCGACGGCCTGGCGGCGCTGCTGGGCTCGATGCCCGGCATCGAGGTGGTGGGCACCGCCGCCACCGGGCTGGAGGCGGTCGAGCGGGCCGCCGAGCTGCAGCCGGACGTGGTGGTGATGGACGTCCGGATGCCGGAGCTGGACGGGATCGAGGCGACCCGGCGGGTCGCCGCCGACAGTCCGCACATCGGGGTGGTCATGCTGACGATGTCGGAGGAGGACGCCACCCTGTTCGCCGCGATGCGGGCCGGGGCCCGCGGCTACCTGCTGAAGGGCGCGAACCAGGCCGAGATCGGGCGCGCGATCACCTCTGTCGCCCACGGCGAGGCCATCTTCGGCCCCGCGATCGCACGCCGGGTGGCGGAGTTCTTCGCCGGTGGGCCGCCGGCGGACGACGAGGCGTTCCCGCAGCTCACGCCGCGCGAACGGGAGATCCTGTCGCTGGTCGCGGCCGGCAGGTCGAACGCCCAGATCGCGTCGGCGCTGTTCCTGTCGCAGAAAACCGTGCGCAACAACGTCTCCAACATCTTCGCCAAGCTGCACGTCGCCGACCGGGCGGAGGCCATCGTCCGCGCCCGCGACGCCGGCCTGGGCCGCTGACCCCGCCGGCCGCCCGCCACACGCCCAGGCGCGACATCAAGCCGTCCATCGGCACGATGTGGACGCGCCCGTTCACTACCAAGGACGGCAACGCGATCACGTCGACCACGACGCCGCACCTCATAGCCAAGGTGTCCGACCCGCTGTGGCGCCGCTCGACCGTGGAGTTCGAGGTCGCCCATGACCCGAAGGCACCATCACAAGGGCAGGGACCGATCTGGTCCGGCACCGCCACGAACGTCTTCTCCGGAACCACCGGGGCTCTCCAGGTTCCGACCGGGAAGCTGACCGACGGCTGGAAGGTGCGCTGGCAGGCCCGCACCAGGACCGGGTCTGCGGCTGGCTCCTGGTCGGGCTGGCAAGGCCTGCGCATCGATGTGGCCGGGCCGGCCGTGGCGGAGCCGTCGGTCAAGCCGTCCGCGCAGGCGCCCACCGACGTCTAGCCCAAGACCCAGGCAGCGGCCGCCAGGAAGTTTCCCTACGAACGCACGTCGTACGCGGAATGCCAGAAGGCCGTGGGCGACCTCAACTCGCCAAGTAACGATGATTCCCTGTACAACCAGATGTTCAGTTATAAGAACTCCTTCGGTATGTGCTACACGATGTGGATCGGTGAGCGCGACGAAGACGACGAGGGGGACCGCAGCACGGACCTCATCGGCGCCGCCAAATGGTCCCTCCGGCGTGAACAGCCGTCAGATCAAAGCCTGGGCGCGGGTCGACAAGGTCAATATCTACGACTCCAATTGGAAGGACAATCGCTTCAAGGTCGCGTTCGGGGAGAAGGGCAGCAATTGTGGTGCCACCTATCAGGAGAACGGTCAGGTGAAGGATCTCGGGTACGGCCGTGAGGCCAGCGTTGTCCAGTGGCGTGACGGTGGTGACCTCGAAATCACTCTCGATGTTCCTTGGGACGGTCTCCCCCATACCGACAAGGTCGGCACTTGCTCTCTCGAGCCTTCGATCAAATACATGAACAATCCCGAGCTCATGGACAGCTACTATCGGCTCAACCTATTGGACCGCAAGGGCAAGGAGTGGGACCAGTCGTTCATCTGCGACAGCGTGGACTGGATCACTGCCTACAGCGGTCTGCGTCGTGGACTCGATTCGACCCACCTTCGTCCTTGACGGAAACGACAAGAAGGTCCTCAGGAGCGCTCATCACATCTGGGCCGCGCTGTACCGCTCGCCAGACACTGATCCAGGGCGCGGGACGCAGAAGAACATCCCCGGGCGCATTGACCGCTCCAATCCTGGCTGCGAGAGGGTGAACGGCGTCATCGGACGCTGCCTGCACCGCACCCGGGACAAGGCGGTGATCCCGGTGAAGGACAACTGCTCCTCGGGGTCCCGGCTGGGGGCTTGGTATCAGCGACACCGGATCCGTGAACTGTCACCGTTCTGGGTAGACGTGATCGTGCAGGGCGCGACCAGGCCGTCGAGCGGCCTCCCAGGGATAGTGGTGACCAACCCCTTCCCCGACGAGGTCCTCGACTACGCGACCTGCACCGTTGACGGGATCGGGGACAATATCCCCGGCCCTGTGGTGCCCTAGGTCATGACATGGTGCGGGGCGGTTGCGCCGCCCCGCATCTACCTTCCAGAGACAATGGAAAGATCATGAATGAGGTCTTCAGCGTGTACGCGAACCTGCGCGACACCTTTCCGGAGCAGGTCTGCATCACCTGGGTCAGCGGTGTCGCGACCCGTGACGTCGTCCGGGGATTCGGCGGTGACTACGGCCGGCTCACGGAACTGACCTGGAACGAAGTGTGCGAGGAGGCCTACGGCCTTGATGAGGGCACCGGCGCGATCATCCTTCTCGCATCGCACGGTGACTGCACGGTGGTCGTCGAACCCGTCGGATTCAGAGGGAGCGGCTCCGCCCTGCTGCGAGAGCTGTCCGCTGCGGGTGAGGCGCTCAGCCTCCACTGGACCGTCAACCATGACGCGCGTATCTCCTACGCCGCGCACGGGGAGCTTGTAACGGCCTTCGACCCCCTCGACGTGGAGGAGCTCGACTCCTCGGCCGCATCCCTGAACCTCACCCTGGCCCCGGAACAGTGGCGGGAGGATTGGATGGCCGCCGCCTTGACGGCCGGCGAGGAGCTTTCGGGCATCCGCCTCGATCGAACCTGGTTCGACGAGCCACATCTCGGCCTCGTCGTCGCAACGGACTCCACCGCCCCGCAACGTCCTGCGCTGCTTCTCGACGACGACGCGCGAGGCCTGGTCGCACGTGACCCGCGCATCGCGGCGATCGCCGCGGTCCCCACACGGGACAAGTTACCGGAGATCGCCCTGATCGCAGCCGAGATGGCCGTACGTACCACGGGCCTGCGCGGCGAATTGATCGACGAAGCGCTGGAACTGATCGCGGAAAAAGAACGTGGAGTCCGTGCCGGGCAGATCCGCGGCAAGGTGGGGAGTCTGGCCAACCGTCTTCTGGCTCAGGCGAGGGGGGCTCTGGAAGAGGAGGGCTCCACCTCTCTGGTCCCCGGTCATGACACGGAATCCGGACAGTTACTACTGAAACGCAACGCAGCCCGGACGCTGGTGTCGGCGCTCAACTCCAATCCGGAGGAGGCTGCCTACAATGCCCTGAACGCGGCGGGGAAGACGCATCTCAGCCACGAAAACGATGATTTCGAGCGCGCCCATACGCTCAGTTTGATCCATTACTACATTCAGCATGGCGAGAACGCCCTGTAGCGCCAGAGAACGCGATGGAATGCTTCATCGGAGGAGTGTGGGGCGAAAGCATTCATTCTGGCTGAGTCGATTACCGGTGTGTGGCTGGTGGCGGAACGACTCGGCCGCGAACACACACGATACTTCTACGGTCAGCCGTGAGGGGCAGGGCTCCTGCGCTGAGTCCCTCTTCCAGCGCCCGATACAGCGTCGAGCGGCCGGTGCCCGGGTGCCCGGCGATCACGGTGACCGACTCCCCGCGGATCCGGCGGGCACAGGCGAGGGCGCCGGCGTCCGATGCGGGCGACGGCCCTGGGCGCCGGCGGAGATCCGGGCGTATCTTCAGCAGATCGCGTTGGCCGGTGCTGGAGGGTCCTCCTAAAGTCGCCTCATGACGATCACGTATGAGTGGCGCGGGGGGTTCGACAACGCGGCGGTCAACGCGTTGCACGCCGAGGGCTTCGATCACGCGCCCCTGCAGGACGACTGGTGGGCCCAGGTCAACCGGCACAGTCTCGGGTGGGTCTGCGCCAGGCAGGAGGAGGAGCTCGTCGGCTTCGTCAACGTGGCGTGGGACGGCGCCGTCCACGCCTTCGTCCTCGACACGCTGGTGACCGCGCGGCTGCGGCGGCACGGGGTGGGGACCGAGCTCGTCGCCGTCGCCGTCAGACAGGCCCGGGCGGCCGGGTGCGAGTGGCTCCACGTCGACTTCGACGATCATCTCCGGGGCTTCTACCTCGAATCCTGCGGGTTCCAGGCGACCGGAGCGGGCCTCATCGCGCTGTAGGGGCCCGCCGGAGCGGGAGGGCATGCGGCGCCGGCCGCGGCTTCCGACGGGAGAGCGGCCCCGGCGTGGGTAGGCGGTGTCCGGCGCCGGTGGCAGGAAGCTGCCATCGGCGGGGAACTTGCTGACTCCGACATGCCTGGTCCGCGGGCTCCGAAAGGCGCAGAGTTGGTTGTGCGAGGAAAGAACAACCGCTCAAGAAAAGAGATTGAGAAATGAAGAACTCCGCCGCTTCCCTGGTCAAGTTCAATGTCGCCGCCAAGCTGTCGGTCGCAATTGTTTCCGGTGCTGTCGCATTCACCGCGGCAATCGGCGGCTACTCCGTCTCGACCGCGGCCGGCACCACCTGGGACTCCGCGTCGACGGTGGCGGCGGGCACCACCTGGGACTCCGCCGGCGCCGACGGCACCACGTGGGACTCGACCGACGGTACGACCTGGGACTCCGTGTCGGTGCTCGCGGCGGGCACCACCTGGGACTCCGCCGGTGCGGACGGCACCACGTGGGACTCGACCGACGGCACGACCTGGGACGCCGCCGGTACCGACGGCACCACGTGGGACTCGGCGGCCACCACGACCACGCTGTAAAACGCTCCGGGGATCCACCCGGAAAACATGGAAGAATTAAATAGTGTCGGTCGAGCCGAAGGTATGGCGGGCCCTTTCAGAGCCGCTGTGAAATTCGCCGATCGACGGAGTCCGGATACTCGCCCTTCCGCCCGGACAATGGCGTGAACAGCAGACCGGCAAACGGAGGCATCGCCCTCCGAGCCCGCACCGATGAGGGCACGAGCACCGAGCAGATCCGCGTGAAGGCGACCGCGGCGCTCACCGCTCCACAGGTCATCACCGCTCCTCAGGTCATCATCACTGCCCCCAGGTCATCACTGCCCCCAGGTCATCACTGCCCCCAGGTCATCACCGCCCTCCAGGTCATCACCGTTCCTCAGATCATCACCGCGCCCCAGGCCACCCGCCGGGGACCGGCGACCTGAAGACACGCCGGCCATCGGCCACCGCAGACCTCCGTCGGCAGCGCCCCGCCCTGTTCGTCACCCTGACGCCGCGCGGGCCGAACTCGGGGCGCAACGACGCGGACAGGTGGGTGAGCGCGGCCTTGGTGGCGCCGTAGACGGCGTAGCCGGGGAAGGTGACGTGGGCGCCGATCGAGGAGATGTTGACGAGGTCCGCGGGACCGCCGCCGGCCGCGCTCGACGGCGCATCGGCCCGGCGGGATCCGCCGGGGTGGGCGGTCGTGTCAGCGGGACGCGAGTGTCAGTGGGGTGCGGGCTTCAGCGGAGCGCCGGTGTCAGTGGGGCACTGGTGTCAGTGGGGCGCGGGCTCGGGCTGGAGGCGGTGGCCGGCGGGAGCGGGCCGGGCGCCTTCAGTGGCCTGGAGGAGACCGGCGAGGGAGGCGCGCGCCTCCTGGAGCCCCGCGATCCGCTCGTCGATGCCGCCGAGCTGCTCCCGCAGGTGCCCGATCACGCAGGGGTCGAGGTCGGGTCCGTCGCCGGTGACGCACGGCAGGAGGTCGCGGATGACCCTGGTGGGCAGCCCCGCTCCCAGGAAGATCCGGATCCGCCGGACCGTCGCGGGGGCGTCGGCCGCGTATCGGCGGTGGCCGCCGCCGGCCCGCTCGGACACGAGCAGTTCCTGCTCCTCGTAGTAGCGGAGCAGGCGCATGCTCACGCCGGTCTCGCGCGCCAGGTCGCCGATCTTCATGTGATCCGCCTCACATACGCTTGAACCTCACATCCATGTGAGATTCTAGCGTTGCCGTCATGACAGACACGACAGCGCGGACAGGCCAGGCGCGGCACGCGACGACCGGCACCATCTCCCTCTACGGTTTCGCCCACCCCAGGCCGGAACGGGCCGCGGAGCTCAGGGAGCTCCTGCTCTCCTTCGTGGAGCCCACCCGCCAGGAGGCGGGCAGCCTGGAGTATCACGTTCACGAGGAGGCCGACGGGACCTTCTTCCTCTACGAGGTGTGGCGCTCGCAGGAGGACCTCGACCGGCACATGGAGCTGCCGCACATGAAGGACTTCTGGGAGCGGCGGATGGACTATCTCGAGCGCGAGCTCGACGCCCACTCCGGTGCCATGCTGAGCCCCTACCCGCGCTAGCGGGTGCCGCCGCCTCTCCGGGCGGCCGCCTCTCCGGCGGTCCGGCACCGCCCGGCCGGGCGCTAGCGGGGCTCGGCGTGTCCGGTGTGTTCGGCGATCCGCCCGGCGAGCCAGTGGTAGGAGGACTTCGGGGTGCGCCGTCCGGTGGCGAAGTCGACGTGGACCAGGCCGAAGCGCTGGTGGTAGCCCTCGGCCCACTCGAAGTTGTCCAGCAGGGACCAGACGTAGTAGCCGCGTACGTCCACGCCCTCGGCCCGGGCCTGGTGGACCGCCGCGATGTGGCCGTCGAGGTAGGCGATCCGGTCCTGGTCGTCGACCACCCCGTCCGGGCCGGGCACGTCGGGCTGGGAGCAGCCGTTCTCGGTGATGTAGACGGGCGGGAGGGCGTCGCCGTACCGCGCCTTGAGGCCGGTCAGCAGCTCGCGGAGGCCGTCGGGGACGACCGGCCAGCCGAAGGCGGTGGTGGGATGGCCGGTGATGCCGGTGTCGCTGAAGGGGAGGCCCTCGTCGGCGGGGGCGGCGATCCGGGTGGGGTTGTAGTAGTTGATGCCGAGCCCGTCGAGCCGGGCGCCGATCAGGTCGAGATCGCCGTCCTGGACGCAGTCGAGGCTCACGCCATACGCCGACATATCCGGGTATTTGCCGATGAGCACGGGGTCGTTGAACAGGCGGTTGTGCAGGATGTCGTAGGCGTCGGCGGCGGCCAGGTCGGCGGGGTCGTCGGAGGCGGCCCAGACGGGGGTGCAGTTGTTGGTGATCAGCACCTGCTCCGCGCCCCGCGCGCGCAGGGCCTGTACGGCCAGGCCGTGTCCGAGGAGCTGGTGGTGGGCCACCGGCAGCGCGTCCAGGAGCAGGGCCCTGCCGGGAGCGTGGTTGCCCATGGCGTAGCCGAAGACCATGTGCACGAAGGGCTCGTTCAGGGTGATCCACATGGGGATCCGGTCGGCGAGCCGGTCGGCCACGGCGGCGGCGTACTCGGCGAACCGGTAGGAGGTGTCACGGTTGAGCCAGCCGCCCTCGTCCTCCAGGGCCTGCGGCAGGTCCCAGTGGAACAGCGTGGCCGCCGGGACGATGCCCCTGTCGTGGAGCGCGTCCGTCAGCCGGTCGTAGAAGTCCAGGCCCGCCTGGTTGATCCGGCCCCTGCCGTCGGGCTGGACGCGGGGCCAGGCGATGGAGAAGCGGTAGGAGTTCGCGCCGAGCCCGGCCATCAGTGCGACGTCCTCGGGCCAGCGGTGGTAGTGGTCGCAGCTCACCTCGCCCGTGTGCCCGTCGCGGACGCGGCCGGGCTCGCGGGTGAAGGTGTCCCAGATCGACAGGCCCCGGCCGTCCTCGGCGACGGCGCCTTCGATCTGGTAGGACGCGGTAGCCGTACCCCAAAGGAACATCCTGACCTCCAGCTGGCATGAGTGTGGCTCATGTTAGCCTCTGATGTGCCCGCGTAGGAGATGATGGAGCGATGACGAACGTTTCCGGGGGGACGCTGCGCCGTCGCCCCGCCCAGCGGCGCAGCCTGGAACGGGTCGAGCGGATGCTGGACGAGTGCGCGCGGCTGCTGGACGAGGCGGGTTACGAGGCGTTGACCACCAAGGAGGTCGCGCGCCGCGCGGAGGTGCCGATCGGCACCTTCTACCAGTTCTTCACCGACAAACAGGGGCTGGTGCGGGCGCTGGCGCTGCGCAACCTGGAGGCGTTCCTCGGCCGGATCACCACCCGGCTCTCGGCCGTGCAGCTGTCGGACTGGACCGAGGTGGTGGACCTGGCGATCGAGGAGTTCGTCGCGATGAAACGGACGACGCCGGGGTTCGCCGTCGTCGACTTCGGCGAGGTGCTGCCCTCGCCGGGCGGTCCGGCGATCAAGGGGACCGAGCGGATGCTCGACGCCGCGCTGGAGAACAACGTCATCGTGGCCGACCGGCTCCGCGCGATCACCATCGAGCTGCTCGGCGCCCCGATCGGCCCGGCCCTGGACCGGGCGCTGGTCGTCGCGGTCGAGGCCGCCGACGCCGTGCTCAAGCTCGCCTTCCGCTCGCGGCCCGACGGGGACCCCGAGCTGATCGCCGAGTGCAAGCGTCTGGTCCGCCGCTACCTGTCCGACTACCTCCCCCAGGGGTGATCCGCGCCCACCAGGAGCGGCCCGCCCCGGGCCTCCTCGGCCGGATGTCCGGGAAGCGCCACACCCCCAGGGGCGTGGGCGTCAGGAACCACAGCTCCTCGGCCGGCCTCATCGGACGGACTCCAGGCGGGCGCGGAGCTCGTCGTCGAGCGTGAGCTCCACGGCGCCGAGCGCCTCCTCGAGCTGGGCCAGGGAGCTCACGCCGACGATCGGGACCGTCGGGACGTCTCCGCCGATCAGCCAGGCCAGCACCACCTGGTTGACGGTCACGCCCAGCTCGCCCGCCACCTCGCGCAGTACGGCGAGCCCGCGGGTGGTGCCCGGATGGTCGTAGATCTCCGGGATCGGCCGGTCCTGCCGGGTGTAGGCGCCGGCCATGAGCGTGTTGTAGGCCCACAGGGTCAGATCGGGCTCGGAGCGCAGGTAGTCGACCATGTCGTCCTGCACGAGCACGTGGCCCGACTCCACCGGCCGCAGTCCCGGCCGGGGCCGGAGGTAGGTGTGGCGGAGCTGCACCTTGGTGTAGGCGGGCCAGCCGTTGGCCGCCGACAGGGCGCGGGCGCGCTCCAGGCGCCAGGCGCGGACGTTGCTCGCCCCGATCTCCCGGACCTTGCCCGACCCGGCCAGCTCGGCGAACGCGCCGAGCGTCTCCTCCAGGGGGACGGACCGGTCTTCGACGTGGGCCCAGTACACGTCGACGTGGTCGGTCCCCAGCCTCCTCAGGCTGCCCTCGGCGGCCGCGCGGATCGCGGGGGCGGACAGGCCCTCGGCGGAGTCCAGGGTCCGGTCGCCGGGGACCGTCGGCCGGGCACCGCACTTGGTGCTCAGCACGACCCGGTCGCGGTTGCCCCGGGCGGCCAGCCACCGGCCGATGGCCAGCTCGCTCTCGTCGCCGGTGGCGCCGTCGTTCCAGAAGGGGTAGTTGTTGGCGGTGTCCAGCAGCGCGCCGCCGGCGTCGACGAAGCGGTCCAGGATCGCGAAGGTCGCCTTGTCGTCCAGGGCGGTGCCGAACGGGATGGTTCCCAGCGCCAGGGGGATGTGCGTCATGGGCATCACCTTGCAGGCTGGAGTTCACTCCAGGTCAAGCCGGACATTCCTGCTTGACCTGGAGTGGGCTCCAGGTGGGATGCTGCCAGGCGTGAGCGTCTACACACCAGGGCGGGTCTACACGCCAGGGCAGGTGGTGGAGGAGACCGGCTTCAGTCTCGACACCCTGCGTTACTACGAGCGGATCGGGTTGCTGGAGCCGGTCGGCCGTAACGCGGCCGGCCAGCGCAGGTTCACCCAGGACGACATCGGCTGGCTCGGCACGATCCGCTGCCTGCGGGACACCGGGATGCCGATCGCGGAGATGCTCCGCTTCGCCGAACTGGTCCGGGCGGGCGACCATACGATCCGTGACCGTATCGAGCTCCTCGAAGCCCACAACCGGCGGGTGGAGAGCCAGGTGGCCAACCTGCGCGAGAAGCAGACGGCCGTCCTGAACAAGATCAATTACTACCGCGCGGTGGTTGATTAGAAGCCGTACGGCTGCTTTGCCCCAGGACGGTCCCCCCTTTTCGGTCCGGCTGTTAAACCGGTATATCGGTGACCGGTGGCGGGATCGGGGGAGGGGCCCATGGCCGCACCACGCGCGCGCCGGATCAACATCCCGCTCCGGCGCGTCGCCCTGATGTGCGGGGCCATGCTGTTCGCGCTGCTCGCCCAGGCGACCCATATCCAGGCATTCGAGGCCGACCGGCTCAACGAGGACCCGCGCAACCCCCAGAGGAGGATCGCGCGGTTCGAGACCCCGAGGGGCGAGATCCTGCTGCGCGACGGCACGGTTGTCGCGACCAGCCGGGAGAGCGGGGACGGCACCTACCGGTACCGGAGGTCCTATCCCTGGGGTCCGCTGTACGCGCCGGTGACCGGACACCTCTCGCTCTACGGCGGGACCGGCATCGAGGCGGCCGAGAACGCGGTGCTGTCCGGCGGCGACCCATGGGTGAAGCTGCGCTCGCTGGTGGACGGCACCGAGGGCGGCGCCACGCTTGAGCTCACCATCGACGGGCGGGCGCAGCGGGCCGCCTACGAGGCGCTGCGCGCCACCGGGCTGCGCGGGGCCGCCGTCGCGATCGACCCGGCCACCGGCGCGATCCTGGCCATGGTGTCCTTCCCCTCCTACGACCCGAACCTCTACACGACCTTCGACAGCGCCGAACTCGACAGGGTGGACAGGCGGCTGCGGAGCGACCCCGGCGACCCGCTGCTGAACCGGGCGATCCAGCGGAACTACCCGCCGGGCTCCGCCTTCAAGGTCGTCACCAGCGCGGCCGCGCTCATCTCCGGGAGATACAGCCCGACCGTGCGGGTCGAGGCCCCCACCGCGTTCCGCCTTCCCGGCACCGGCACCTACCTGCGCAACTCCGGCGGTACGGCCTGCGGTGACGGCGACCCGCCGCTGGCGTACGCGTTCAAGACCTCGTGCAACACCCCCTTCGCGAAGATGGGCATCGACCTCGGCCAGGACGCGCTCCGCGAGCAGGCCGAGGCGTTCGGGTTCGGCGCCGACGACCTCACCGTCCCGATGCCGGTGGCCGAGAGCGTTTACCCGCGGGGGATGGACCGGGCCCAGACCGCGATGTCGGCGCTGGGGCAGTTCGACGACCGGGCCACCCCGCTCATGATCGCGATGATCTCCGCGGCGGTCGCCAACGACGGCGTGCTGATGCGCCCCTACCTGGTGGAGCAGGTCCGCCTGGCCGACGGCGCGGTGATCGACGAGGCGGACCCGTCGCCCTACCGCCGCACGCTCGACGAGGACGAGGCCGACCGGCTCACCGCGATGATGGTCACGGTCACCCAGCCCGGCGGCACCGGCACGGCCGCCGCCGTCCCGGGCGTCGATGTCGCGGCCAAGACCGGCACCGCGGAGAACGCCGCCTCCGGTCAGGACCACGCGGTCTTCACCGGCTTCGCCCCGGCGGCCACCCCCCGGGTGGCCGTGGGCGTCCTGGTGGAGCACGGCGGATCCGGCGGCCGGACGGCGGCTCCCGTCGCGGCGGCCGTCATGCGGGCCGTGCTGGGCATCCGCCCGGAGTAGGCGGGCCCGGCCGGGTCACGGTGGCCGTCACGCGGGCCTGCCGGTCCCGGGTACGGCGGGCCCGGCCGGGGCGCGGCGGCCGTCACGCGGGCCGCGCCGGGCCTCCGGTCCCGGGTACGGCGGGCTCCGTCGGGGCTCCGGTCGAGTAGGCGTGGGCCTGCAGGTTGTAGAGGTCGGCGTAGAGGCCGTCGAGCTCGATGAGCTGGTCGTGGGTGCCCTCCTCGGTGACCTTGCCGTGGTCCAGGACGTAGATCCGGTCGGCGTAGCGGACGCTGGCCAGCCGGTGGGTGATCAACAGGACGGTGCGGCCGTCGGCGTGCTGCCGGATGCGCTCGAAGAGGGCGTGCTCGGCGCGGGCGTCGAGGGCCGCGGTCGGCTCGTCACAGATCAGCAGCGGGGCGTCCCGGTGGAAGCCGCGGGCGACGGCGATCCGCTGCCACTGGCCGCCGGACAGCTCCTGGCCGTCCTTGAAGCGCCGGTCGAGCAGGGTGTCGTAGCCGTGGGGCAGCTCGGCGACGACCTGGTCGGCGCCCGCCACCTCGGCCGCCGAGACCAGCGCGGGCTCCCCCTTCTCCGTGCCCATGCTGATGTTGTGCCTGGCGGTCAACGGCCAGCGTGTGTGGTCCTGGGCGATGACCGCGATGCGGCCGCGCAGCTGGTCGGGGTCGACGTCGGCGAGGTCGGTGCCGTCCCACCGGACGCGCCCGCTGTCCGGCTCGTAGAGACCCGACAGGATCTTGGCCAGCGTGCTCTTGCCCGAGCCGTTCTCGCCGACGAGGGCGATCACCTCGCCCCGGTCGACGCGGACCGACACCCCCTGCAGGGCGGGGCTGCCGGAGCCGGGATAGGTGAAGACGAGGTCCTCGGCGGTGATCCGTTCGAAGGTCTCGGGAGCCTGCCCGGAGCGCCCGTGCCCGATCCGGCTCTCCGCGTCGGCGCAGAAGTCGAGGAAGTCGGTGAAGTAGAGGCCCTCCTCGTAGAGGCGGTTGGTGGCGAACATCAGGTTGGCGAGATACGTCTGGCCCGAGCGGATCGCCAGCACGGCCGTGCCCGCCACGGCCAGCGGCACCGCGCCCACGGCGAGCAGGATGCCCAGGGCGACGTAGACGACGGCCGTCCCGACCCCGCCGAGCGCCTCGCCGACGATCTTCGCGAATGTCTGCCGCCGTGCCAGCCTCAGCAGGATGCTCTGCTCGGCCGTGGCCACGGCGTCGTACATCCGCATCAGGAAGCCCCGCATGGTGAACGAGCGCACCTCGGCGGCCGACCCGCGCTCCGCCAGCAGCTCCGCGATGATCCACTTGCGACGGCTGGCGGGGATCAGCGCGTACATCGTGGTGTAGCGCATCCGCGCCGAGCGGACCGCGGCCCACGCGTCCGGCACCACCGCCAGCACCAGCAGCGGCAGGAGCACCGGATGGAGCACCCCGAGCACGCCCGCCGCCGCGACGATCCCGATGATCGCGGTCAGCACGTTGATGGCGGTGCCGACCACCACGTCCGCCATGGCGACCCCGCGCGAGCGGGCCCGCTGGAGCGCGTCGTGGAAGTCGGGGTCGTCGAAGGCGGCCAGGCCGACCCTGCTGGTCAGCCCGTAGAGCCGCTCCTCGGCGATCCGGCTGACCTGGGGGTCGAGCCGGGACTGCGCCCAGCCCGCGCCCGCCTGCATCAGCGTGCGCAGGGTGCCGGCCACACCCACCACGATCAGGCTGGGCAGGGCCGCCATGACCCGTTCCGGAGTGGGCCCCGCCTCGAACAGGGCCGACAGCACCCCGGTCGTGGCGAGCAGCCCGAACGCGGTGAACACGCCGCCGAGCAGGCTCAGGACGATCGCGATGACGGTGTCACGGGGGCTGGCCAGCCACGCCAGCCGTACGGCGTGCGACACCAGCGCGGGCAGCCGGCGCGCGATGGTCAGGAAGCCGATGCCGGTCATCTTGCCGACGTGGGCGTGCCACTCCGACAGGCTGAGCTCGCCGAGCTCGGGAATGGAGTCGGAGGAGGTGTCCTCGTCGGTCGCGGTACGGGGAGCAGGTTCCAGGGGAGTGTCCGCCATGGGTGCAGTCTGAAGCGCCCCACGGCCGATCCGCCATCGGATGGCCGCGTGCGGTCAACCCGGCCCGTCATCGAGGCGAGGGCTCCAGGCCGGCGGCCCCGGACGCGGTGAGCCTCGCGGCCCGGACGCCGTCCGGGGCCGCCGCCTCCGGGTCCGCCCGGTCCGTCGTACCGGAGTATCGGCACTTCCGCCGCCGCACGTGAATTCGTTGCAATAACATTTCGCGAGCAGTGTTGTTAAGCCGAGTGTGCGAAATGGGGCTAAGCCTGGGCACGGCACGGTAATTGGTGTCACACTTTCTGTGACGGATGGCCCGCGACCTCCCTTAAGAGCCGATGACACAGGACACCGCGCACGTTTCTCTCACCGGCGGCAACCTGCCTCTCGAACCCAATGCCTTCGTCGGCCGTGAAGGCGACGTGGAGGAGCTCGTCGAGTTGCTGGGCGTCGCCCGGTTGGTGACCCTGTGCGGAGCGGGCGGCATCGGCAAGAGCAGGCTGGCGGTCCGGGTGGCCACCCAGGTGGCGGCGGAGTTCCCCGGGGGCGTCTGGCTGGTGGAGCTGGCCGAGGCGGTGCGCGGCGATCTGATCGAGCCCCGGGTGGGCGCCGTGCTCGGGGTGAAGGCCGAGCCGCCGCGTCCGCTGTCCGACACGCTGATCGACGCGCTCGGCGACCGGCGCCTGCTGCTGATCGTCGACAACTGCGAGTCGCTCATCGAGGAGGCGGCCCGGTTCTGCCGGGCGGTGCTCACCGTCTGTCCGGGCGTGCGCATGCTCATGACCAGCCGGGAGCCGCTGCGGGTGGCGGGGGAGACCGTGTGGCGGGTGCCGCCGCTCACGTTGCCCCGGACCGGCGTCCAGGACCTCGCCGGCAGCGAGGCCGTACGGCTCTTCGTCGACCGGGCCAGCGCCGCCTCGCGCGGCTTCGCCGTCACCGAGCACAACGCCGGCGACATCGCCAGCCTGTGCGAGGCGCTCGACGGGATGCCGCTGGCCATCGAGCTGGCCGCCGCGCTGTGCCGGGTGCTGACGGTGGAGCAGATCCACGCCCGGATCAGAGACCGGTTCCGGCTGCTGTCCACCGGCGACAGGATGGCCCCGGCCCGGCACCAGACGCTCCGCGCGACCGTCGACTGGAGCTACCAGCAGCTCAAGGACCCCGAGCGGATCCTGCTGCGGAGGCTGGCGGTGTTCACCGGGGGCTGGACCCTGGACATGGCCGAGCAGGTCTGCGCGGGTGACGGGCTGTGGGCCGACGACGTGCTGGGCGTGCTCTGCGACCTGGTCGACAAGTCCCTGGTGCTGGCCGACGCCGAGGTCGCGGGCGAGACGCGCTACCGGATGCTGGAGACGATCCGCCAGTACGCCGCCGAGCAGCTCGACACCTCGGGGGAGGAGGCCGCGCTGCGGCGGCGGCACCGGGACCACATGATCGAGGTCGCCGGCCGCATCCACCAGACGATCGTCCGGCGCCCCCGCCCGACCTGGGAGGAGATCTGCCCGCTGCTGGTCCTGCTGGACGAGCTGCAGGCCAACGTGTGGGCGGCGGTGCGCTGGTCGGCGGAGGCCGACGACCCGGAGAGCGCGCTGCGCCTGCTGGTCCTGCTCCGCTGGCCGACCATCGCCGGCGGCAGGTTCACCCCCGCGGACGAGTGGCTGGACCGGTTGCTGGCGACCGAGGAGACGGAGCTGCCGCCGAGCGTGCGCGGTGACGCCCTCGTGCTGCGCGGGCAGGTGGCCTTCGGCCAGGGTGACCCCGACACCGCGCAGGTCGCCTGCTCGGCCGCGGCCGAGCTGTGCCGGGCGACGGGTCTGCACGGGCCGCTGAGCGGGGCGCTCGCCATCCTCGCCTGGGTGGCCATCTACCAGCGCCGGCCGGAGCGGGCCAGGGCCTTCCTGGACGAGGCGCTGGAGGCGGTGCGCCGGGTGGACGATCCCTGGCACGAGATGGTGATCCGCGCCATGGAGGGGACGTTCGCGCTGTCGGAGGGGCGGGCCAAGGAGTCGCAGCGCTCCTTCGAGGCCGCGCTGGCCATCGCGCACGAGCTGGACAACCACTGGGCGGCCCCGGTCGCGCTCATCGGCCTGGCCCAGGTCGCCTGGCTCCGGGGCGACCTGGCGGAGGCCCGCGCCTACTACGAGCAGGCCCTCGACCTGCTCCAGGACATCACGGCCCACTGGCAGACCATCACCTGCCTGGCGGGCCTGGGCCGGATCGCCCTGGCCCAGGGCGACCTCGCCACCGCGCGGGTCAGGCTGATCGAGAGCCTGCGGCTGTGCCAGGGGACGGGCCAGCGGCTCGGCGTGGCCCGGCGGATCGAGACGCTCGCGCAGCTCGCGCTGGCCGAGGAGGACGACCGCCGGGCGGTGCGCCTGGCGGGGGCCTCGGCGGCGATCCGGAGCTCGATGAGCGGCGCCGTCCTGCCCTCCGGCTTCGGCGCGCGGATGGAGGAGCTGCTCCAGCCCGCCCGGATGCGGCTCGGCGACGCGATGGTCGCCCAGCTCTGGGCGCACGGCAAGGAGATGTCCCAGGACCAGGCGGTCCGCTACGCGCTGGAGGGCGACGAGCAGTCCGACGCGCCCCTGATGGCGGGCCGGGGTCCGGTCGCCGCCCCGCTCACCACGCTCACCGGCAGGGAGTGGGAGATCGCCGGACTGATCGCCCGGGGCCTGAGCAACAAGGCCATCGCCGACGAGCTGGTGATCAGTCCCGCGACCGCCGCCCGGCACGTGGCCAACATCCTGGCCAAGCTCGGTTTCTCCTCACGCACCCAGGTCGCCACCTGGGTCATCGAGCAGAACCGAGGCTAGACCCCGCCCGCCCTCCCACCGCGGCGGGGGAGCGCGGGGCCGTAGCAGGGCCACAACGCAGGGGCCGCAGGGCCACAGCGCAGGGCCGTAGCGGGGAGGCAGGGCCGTAGCAGGGAAAAGGCCGTGGACGTTCCCGCTCCGGGGCCCTGCCTACACATCGGGTCTACACATCAGCCGCCGCATAGATACATCTCGGGATACGCACTCCGGAGCATGCGCCGCAGTGGCCGTCCGCCGTAGGTTTCCCTCGTGTTCGACCGATGACGCCCAGCCTTCCGCACCGTGCCCGTCATGACGGTGATCCGGTACGGCAGGCCCACACCATCCCCGGCGTCTCGGTCGAGCACACCGGTAGCGTCGCGTGTCCCTCCCAACGGTCGAGGTCTCCTCGGAGGGGTGGGGACTTCAGTGCCATGGGCCACGCGACAGCGGGCCCGAGCCGCGCAGGGCTCGGGCCCGCCTTCCGGAGGGACGGATTTCGAATACACACCCATCTACATACATCTGCCGATGCCCGGCCGACAGGGCGGCCGTAGCGTCGGTGGAATGAGACCCACCTCGTCCATAAAGGGCACCGTCACCGAAGCGGTGTTCGGCTACGCGTACGAGCGGGGTGACCGGCCCGCACTGATCGACCTCGGCGCGGGAGTGGTGTACGGCTACCGCCGCCTGGCCGACGAGGTGACACGGGGCGCCTCGGGGCTGGTCCGCCGGGGCGCCCGGCGGCGCCAGGTGGCGGGGATCCACGTCGACAACGCCGCGGCCCAGACCCTGGCGGTGCACACCGTCATCGCGGCCGGCGGGGTGGCGGCCCCGGTCGCGTCCTGGGGCGGGGCGGCGGCCGAGCTGCTGGCCCGGTGGGACGCCCGGCTGCTCATCACGACCCCCGACCTTGCCGAGACGTCGCTGCTGGCCGCCGAGGCGTCCAGGGTCCGTCAGGTGATCGCCTTCGGCCAGGCGCGCGACACCGTCGACTTCGCCGACCTGCTGCTGCTCGAACCCGGCCCGCTGCCCCTGTTCGACCCCTCGGTCCAGCCCGCGCTGCTGACCGAGGAGGAGGGGCTGTTCACCCATCAGGAGCTGATCGCGCGCATGCACGAGCTGGGCGGGCACACGGTGCTGGAGAAGTCCGACGTCCTGCTGGTGACCTGGTCCCTCGACTGCACCCTGGCCATGACGACCCTGGTCGGGCTGGCGCTGATGCGTGGCGCGCTGGTCGTGGTGGCCCCGGGCCTGTCGCCCACCGAGCTGTCGGCGACCATCCACGACTTCGGGGTCACCGTCATGGCGCTGCTCGACGGAGCCGTCCAGCGCGTCTAGCCCCTGACCCCGTCCCTCCGGGCCCTGGCCCGGAGGTCCTGCCGCGGCGGCGGGCGGGTGCCCCTACGCGGAGACGCGCCGCCCGGCACGGGAGCCGGGCGGTCCGTCCACACCAGTACGGCCTACGGCCGGGACTTGAAGGAGTGGCTGGCGTTCTGCAATGAGCGCGACCTGGACCCGCTCTCTGCACG
>NZ_JBSFPS010000042.1:0-45217 GCF_053588315.1 Streptosporangium sp. NPDC003464
GGCCGGGACTTGAAGGAGTGGCTGGCGTTCTGCAATGAGCGCGACCTGGACCCGCTCTCTGCACGGCGGGGGCATGGTGACGCCTACGGCCGATGCCGCGGGGCCCGGCCGGCCGGACGGCCCCGGGCCCCGGCCCCGGGCCCCGTCCGGCTGCCGCGGCTCAGCCCTGGAGCCTGGCGAGGGCGGCGCGGATCCGGTCCATCGAGCGCTCCCGGCCGAGCGCCTCGACCGACTCGAACAGCGGCAGGCCGACGGTCCGGCCGGTGACGGCCACCCGGACCGGGGCCTGGGCCTTGCCGAGCTTGAGGCCGTGCTCGGCCCCGACCTCCTCCAGCGCGGTCTTGAGCGACTCGGGGTCCATGTTGACCTTCTCCAGCCGGGCGAGGTAGCCGGTGAGGATCTCCGCGGCGGAGGTCTTCATGGCCTTGTCCCACGACGCCTGGTCGAAGACGGGCTCGTCCAGGAAGAGGAAGTCGACGTTCGCCGTGATCTCGGACAGGACCGCGATGCGGGTCTGGGCGAGCTCGGCGACCTTGGCGAAGGTCTCGCGGTCCCAGCTCGGGTCCAGCCACGGCTCGCAGCGGGCGATGAAGGTCGCCAGCGGCAGCGCCCGGATGTATTCGCCGTTGAACGCGCGGAGCTTCTTCTCGTCGAAGAAGGCCGGGGACGGGTTGACGTCCGACAGCTTGAACAGCGGCACCATCTCCGACCAGGGCATGATCTCCCGGTCGTCACCCGGGCCCCAGCCGAGCAGCATCAGGTAGTTGACCATGGCCTCGGCCAGGTAGCCCTCCTCGCGGTAGGACTCCAGGGCGACCTTGTCGCGGCGCTTGGACAGCTTCTGGCGCTTCTCGTTGACGATCACCGGCACGTGCGCCCAGGTGGGCGGGGTGACGCCGAGCGCCTCCCAGAGCAACTGCTGCTTGGGCGTGTTGGACAGGTGCTCCTCGGCGCGGACCACGTGGCTGATCCGCATCTCGATGTCGTCGACCACGTTGGCCAGCACGAACAGCGGGGAGCCGTCGGCGCGGGCGACGACGAAGTCCTCCATCGCGTTGTTGGGGAACTCGACCGTGCCGCGGACCAGGTCCTCGACCACGGTGACGCCGTCGTCGGGGGTGCGGAAGCGGACCGCGCCCTCGGCCAGGCCCCGGTCACGGCAGAAGCCGTCGTAGCCCTTGTGCTCCGAGCCGGTGCGGGCCTTCACCTCGTCGCGGGTGCAGGTGCAGAAGTAGGCGCGGCCGCCGGCGACCAGCTTGGCGACCGCCTCGCGGTGCTGCTCCTCGTAGGCCGACTGGAAGTAGGGGCCCTCGAAGAACGGGCTGTCGCCGTTGATGCCGATCCACGCCAGCGCGGAGATGATGCCCTCGGTCCACTCGGGCCGGTTGCGGGCGGCGTCGGTGTCCTCGATGCGGAGCACGAACGTGCCGCCGGACTGCTCGGCCAGCGCCCAGTTGAACAGCGCCGAACGGGCGCCGCCCACGTGGAACATGCCGGTGGGGGAGGGAGCGAAACGAACCCTAATCACGGGAGACCACCCGGTTGGTGAGAGTGCCGATTCCTTCGATGCCGACGCTGACCTCGTCGCCGATGTCCAGCGGACCGACCCCCTCGGGAGTCCCGGTGAGGATGACGTCGCCGGGGATCAGGGTCATGACCGCGCTCACGTGGGCGATCAGCGTCGGGATGTCGTACATGAGCTTGGAGGTGCGCGAGCTCTGCTTGATCTCGCCGTTCACCGTCGTGGTGATGCCCAGGTCGCCCGGGTCGAGCTCGGTCTGGATCCACGGGCCGAGCGGGCAGAAGGTGTCGAAGCCCTTGGCGCGGGTGAACTGGACGTCCTTCTTCTGCAGGTCCCGGGCCGTGACGTCGTTGGCACAGGTGTAGCCGAAGATGACCTCGTGGGCCCGCTCCGCGGGGACCTCCCGGCAGAGCCTGCCGATGACCACCGCCAGCTCGCCCTCGAAGTCGACCCGCCGCGACAGCCCCGTCGGGTAGGCGATGGCCTCCCCCGAACCGATCACCGAGGTGGACGGCTTCAGGAAGACCAGCGGCTCGTCGGGGACGTCGCCGCCCATCTCGCGGGCGTGGTCGGCGTAGTTTCTGCCGATCGCGACGACCTTGCTGGGCAGCATGGGCGCGACCAGCTTGACCTGCGAGAGCGAGTGACGCTCACCGGTGAACTGGATCGGGCCGAAGGGATGGCCGGAGATCGCGGAGACGAACTCCTCGCCGGGCCCGCCCTCGACCACGCCGAATCCGACACCCTCACCTGTGGAGAACCTCGCTATACGCACACGACAAGGCTAGTCGGGCCCGAGGTCCCGCCGGACCGCCGCCCGGCGCCGGGCCGCGGCGTGTCCGCCGTACGGCGCGCAGGCCGTCGTCCACCTTCACGGGTAACCCTGGGGCGGGTCAGCCTCGGTACACCTCATCAAACGGACTTCTCGCACATATCCATGATTCCCCCAGAAAAAGGTATGTCCTGGTTGCTGTTCTTATGGGGGGTATTACGCCCAGTAAGCAACTTCGGGGAAGAACTCGATCTTCCCCCGGGGGAAGGAATCGACGTGACCGAAGCCAACCCGGTGAGCACGCCGTCAAGGGGCGACGAGAGCACGGTGCCGCGGGCCCGGACCGACAGTCCTGGGGGCCGAGGGGATCTGATGACCCCCAGGGGCAACACGAGCATCGACAGCGGGGTCGTCGCGAAGATCGCGGGCATGGCCGCCCGCGAGGTCGCGGGTGTCTACGACATGGGCGCCGGCACCGCACGGGCGCTCGGCGCGGTCCGCGGCATCGTGGGCGGCGACAGGAGCGTCACACAGGGCGTGTCGGTCGAGGTGGGCGAGCGGCAGGCGGCGGTCGACCTCGACCTGGTGGTCGAGTACGGCGTGGCCATCCCCGACGTCGCCGCCGCCGTACGCCGCAACGTGATCACGGCTGTCGAGCGCATGACGGGTCTTGAGGTGACCGAGGTCAACATCAGGGTCGACGACGTCCACATGCCCGGCCAGGAGAAGGAAGGTGACAAGGGCAGGGCGGAGGAGGCCGAGCCGGGACCGCGCGTCCAGTGAGCGACCTCGCCCACGAGATAGCCGACGCCGTACGGCGCTGCCCCGACGTCGCCGACCTGTCGAGCGGCCCGTTCGGGACCGTGGCGACCTACCTGCCCGGCGAGCGGGTGTCCGGCGTCGCCGTACGCGACCACGAGGTGGAGGTCGCCATCGTCGTCCAGATGGGACGGCCCCTCCCGGAGATCGCACAAGAGGTGCGGACGGCGCTCGCCCCTCTGGTGGGCGACCGTCCGGTGAACGTCTATATCGGAGGTATTCGATGAACCGGTTCCCCATGTGGAGCATGGTCGGCATGCTCGTCGGCGTCGCCCTGGGCTTCGCGGCGGCCTTCGGCGGTCTCGGCGCGTTTCTCCTGGTGCTCGTCCTGGGCGCCGTCGGACTCCTCATCGGCCGCATCGTCGAGAGCGGCGAGATCGACCTGTCCCGGCTGGGCATGAGGCGGCAATGACCACCCCGGTCGGACACCGCGCCGCGCCCTCCGAGGCCCCCGCCGACGTGCGCGGTCTCCCCGCGCAGCGGCCGGGCGGCACCTCGCCCGGCGACGCGGCCCGGTCCGCCGCGCCGGCCCGGCGGGTCCGGCCGACCGTACCGGCCGAGCGGCGCGGCAGGACAGACATCCCGGAGCGGGTAGTCTCGCGCATCGCGGCCCGCGCGGCCGGGGAGGTGGCGCGGGTGCGCGAGGTCCGCGAGCGGGGGCCGCTGACCTTCACCGGACGCACCCGCGCCACCGTGGACGGGGACCTCACGGTGCTGAGGCTGGAGGTGTCGGTGGAGTACCCCGCGCCGCTCCGGCAGATCACCGAGGCGGTCCGGCGGCACGTCGCCGACCGGGTCGCCCTGCTGACCGGCCTGCACATCGGCCACATCGACATCGCCGTGACCGGCGTGGTGCCGCCTCCTCCGGAGGACGGCCCGTGACGGCCACCCCCGGTGCGCCCGGACCCGCCTCCGGGCCGGGCCCCGCACCGCGGCCACCTGCCGCACCCGGCGCGGAGCTCACGGAACAGGCCCCACCGCCCCCGCCCGCCGGGATCCAGCGGAACCGGGCGGCCGACCGGGCGGCGAGCCGCGCCTTCCGTCCGCGCCGGGTGGTCCCCGCCGTGATCACCGCGGCCCTGATGACCGTGGTCGGCGTCCTGGTCGCGGTGGAGACGGTCTCCGCGCTCCTCGGCCGCCCGGTGCGCTGGGTGCCCTACGACAGGATGCTGAGCTGGGCGTCCTCGACACCGTGGAACGACCCGCGGGTGATGGTGGGGGCGAGCGTGGTCACCGCGCTGGGGCTGCTGCTGGTGCTGCTCGCGCTCGTGCCCGGACAGCCCAGGCTCATCCCCGCCCGGACCGGCGACCCCGACCTGATCATCGGCATGCGGCGCCACGGCTTCACCCGCGCCCTGGCCCACGCGGCCCGGCGGGTGCAGGGGATCGATCGCGCCCACGTGAGACTGCGCGGCCGGACCGCGCAGGTGACGGTGGACAGTCACATGTGGGACGTCACCGGGCTGGCGGAGGCCGTACGGCTGGCCGTCACCGAGCGGATCACCGCGCTCGCCCCGGTCGACGACTACGCCGTACGCGTGAACCTGCGAGGAAAGTGACCGCCATGGACAGGAAGACCGCGAGGGGCAACCGGCTGGGACTGCTCGTCATGGGGCTGCTGCTGACGGCCCTCGGCGCCCTCACGGTCGCCCGCGGCGCGGGCGCGCTCCCGCGGTCCCTGGCGGCCGCCCGCGAGCCGCTCCTCGGCGCCCCGGTGCG
Organism: Streptosporangium sp. NPDC003464; assembly: GCF_053588315.1. Classification (NCBI taxonomy): domain Bacteria; kingdom Bacillati; phylum Actinomycetota; class Actinomycetes; order Streptosporangiales; family Streptosporangiaceae; genus Streptosporangium; species Streptosporangium sp. NPDC003464. The sequence continues at coordinate 4,833 of NZ_JBSFPS010000042.1, forward strand.
CGAGGCGTTCACCCGCCACGGCCCGTGGCCGTGGTGGGCGCTCGCCGCCGGTGGGATCGTGCTCGCCCTCCTCGGCCTGCGCTGGCTGCTGGTCCAGGGCCGGCACACCAGGCTGGGCGGCATCCGCCTGGCCAGCGGTCCCGGGGGTGTCACCGACATAGACGCCGGCAGCGTGTCCGACGCGCTGGCCGCCGACGTCAGCGCCCACCCCGCGATCCTCGGCGCCAGCGCCACCATGGTCGGCACGCAGGCGAACCCGGCGGTAAGGCTGCGCGTGGTGGCCGACGAGAACCTCCCGATGAGCGCGATCCGCGAACAGTTGGACGGGGTGGCCGTCCCGCGCATGCGCCAGGCGCTGGAGACCGAGCACATCCCGGCCGTCGCCCAGGTGAGCCTGGAGGAACCGCCGCGGGCCCGCAGGACCGTCGCCTGACCGGACGGCGCCCTCCCCGAAGTCTCCGGCGGCGCTCACGGTGCGCCTCCGGCCGGTGGGGCAGGATGGTCTCATGAGCGTTGTCAAGATCAATGTGCTGACCGTCCCCGCCGAGCAGCGCGAGGAGCTCGAACGCCGCTTCTCCGGGCGGGCCGGGATGGTGGAGTCGGCCGACGGCTTCGAGTGGTTCGAACTGCTCCGGCCGGTGGAGGGCACCGAGCAGTATCTCGTCTACACCCGCTGGAGGTCCGAGGAGGACTTCACCCGGTGGACGGAGAGCCAGGCCTTCCAGCGGGGTCACACCCAGGCCGCCGCGGCCCCGGGCGCGCAGGGCCACGGCCACGCCGAGGCCCAGGCTCAGGGTCACGGCCAGGAGCCCGGCCAGGGTCACGGCCACGGCCAGGGCCCGGCCGCGACCGCGGCCACGCTCTGGTCGTTCGAGGTGGTGCAGAGCACCGGCCCCAAGGACGGCTCCTGACCAGGTGATCCGCCCCGGCCCACCCGGGGCGCCACCGTCTCCACGGCGGTCGTCACGAGGGGGGTGACGGCCGGCTTGGACAGGGCGGGCGTCAGCGGTCCAGCACGTTCGCCCGGATGCGGTCGGCGACGCCGCTGCGGACGAACCCGCCGGCCAGGCTGTCCGGCTTGCGCGCGGCCTGGTCCCTGAAGCACGCGATGAACTCCTCGCCGAGCCCCAGCCGCGGGTAGCGCTCCAGCACCTCGGCCCGGAGCTCGGCCGGGAAGTCCTCCGGCCGGCGGCCGGAGATGTCCAGCGCGGTCGACAGCTCCAGCAGGTGGCCCTCGGGGTCCTGGGAGACATCCACCTTGTCCCACATGTGCCGCACGATCACCTCGGAGGCGCGCACCCGCCGCTCGACGGGCCATCCGGCCCCGGCGCCGAAGACCCACGCGAGGTGCCCACCGGCCTCCTCGAACGGCACGGTGTGGCTGTCGAACTCCTTGACCAGTCCGATGTCGTGCAGCATCGACGAGACGTACAGCAGCTCGGTGTCGAATGCGATGTCGTTCATCGCCGCGTAGGCCGCCGCCCACAGGTAGGACCGCACCGAGTGGTTCAGCAGGGCCGGCGAGCAGTAGGCGGTGGCGACCTCCAGCGCGCCGCGGGTGGCGGAGGTGTCGGGGATCACGATGTCGGCGAATCTCATGGGTCCAGCCTGCACCACCGCGGGCACGGCCCGTGAGTGGCCGGAAAGCCAGCCGTCGATAGGATCGCGCCATGGGGTTCAGGACGATCGCGGTGCTGCTGTTCGACGAGATTCCGCTGTTCGAGGCGTCGGTGCCGATCGCGGTCTTCGGGGAGCGGCGGGTCTCGCTGCCGGAGTTCGACGTGCGCGCGGTGTCCGCCGAGGGCGGTCCGGTCCGCTCCGACATCGGCATCGCCCTCGCCGCTCCCCACGGCCTGGAGGCCGTGGACGAGGCGGATCTGGTGGTCGTGCCGACCTGGCGGCGCCCGCTCGGCCGTCCGCCCGCGCAGGAGGCGCTGGAGGCGCTGCGCCGGGCCCACGGGCGCGGGGCGACGGTGGTCGGGCTCTGCCTCGGCACGTTCGTCCTGGCCGCCGCCGGCCTGCTGGACGGGCGCACGGCCACGACGCACTGGCGCTACGCCCCGCTGCTCGCCTCGGCCCATCCGCGGATCCGGGTCAAGCCCGATGTGCTCTACGTGGACGAGGGCGACATCCTGACCTCCGCGGGCAGCGCGGGCGGCATCGATCTCTGCCTGCACCTCGTCCGCCGGACGTACGGCTCGCGGACGGCCAACGACATCGCCCGGAGCCTGGTGGTGCCGCCGCACCGGGCCGGCGGCCAGGCACAGTACATCGACCACCCGGTGCCGCCGCCCTCCGACGGCGACCCGCTCGGCGAGACCCTCGACTGGGCCCTGCGCCACCTGGACCAGGAGCTCACCGTGGACGCGCTGTCCGCCCGGGCCCTGATGAGCCGCCGCACCTTCGACCGGCGCTTCCGCCAGGTCACCGGGACCACGCCCACCCAGTGGCTGCTGCACCAGCGGGTCCTGCACGCCCAGCGGCTGCTGGAGACGACGCGGGAGCCGGTCGAGCGGGTGGCCCGCAGTGTGGGGTTCGCCTCGGCGGTGGCCCTGCGGCCCCACTTCCGCCGCCAGGTCGGGGTCTCCCCCACCGCCTATCGGGAGACCTTCGGCGACCCCGGCACGGCGCCCGCGGCGGCGCCCGCGGAGGAGCGACGGGCCGCCCGCGGACTGGCCTGATCGTCGCGGTGGATGGCCGGAAGGGCTATCACCCCGGCACGGCCCGCCCGGCCATGATGAGGGACATGAAGCGAGCACTGATCGTCATCGACGTCCAGAACGAATATTTCACCGGCAACCTGCCCATCGCCTACCCTCCGCGTGAGGAGAGCCTGGCCAACATCCTCACCGCCATGGACACCGCGCGCGAGCACGGCGTCCCGGTGATCGTGGTCAGGCACTCCGCGCCCGCCGAGTCCCCGCTGTTCGCCACCGGCAGCCACTCCTGGGAGCTGCACGAGGAGGTGGCGCGCAAGCCGTACGACCACCTGATGGACAAGACGATGGCCTCGTCCTTCGCCAGGACCGACCTGGCCGGGTGGCTGGACGCCCAGGGAGTCGACACGCTGACCGTCGCCGGATACATGACCCAGAACTGCGACGAGTCGACCGCCCGCGACGCCTTCCACCGGGGCATGGCCGTGGAGTTCCTGTCGGACGCGACCGGCACGCTCGCCCTGTCGAACCGGGCCGGCCGCGTGACGGCCGAGGATCTGCACAACAACGTGCTGGTGGTGATGGGCTCCAACTTCGCCTCGGTGGCCACCACCGCCGAATGGGCCGACGCGGTCAAGTCCGACACCCCCCTGCCCCGCCCGAGCATCTGGGCCAGCACCCGGCCCACAGCGGAGTGACCGTACCCGCGAGGGTGCGCCGGTGGCTGGACCGAGGAGCGAGGGAAGCCACCGGTCACCAGCACCCGAGCCGCGACGCGCAGCGTCGCGAACGGGCAGGCGTCGCCGTCGAAGACGCCTTAAACGCCGGGCTCGCATCTAGTTGCTAACGATGTGCCGGAAGAGGCTCACCCAGCTTGACCGGTTTGGTGGGATTCGGTCAGCATGATCCGCCCTCTTCGTCTGGCCTGGAAGGAACTGGCGTGCGCCGCCGCACCAAAGCACTCACTCTCTCCCTCGCCCTTCTCATGATCTGCGGCGCGGTGGCCGGCACAGCCGAGGCCTCGGACAAGGTCAAACGCACGAGCGAGTGCCAGGGCGACTGGTTACCGGCGACCCCGACGGCGCCGGACATCATGAACGGCGAGCTGGAGTTCCTGAACCTGTCCCCGGTGAAGGTGGGCAAGGACGTCAACTGGCGTACCGACCCCTACCGCAACCGCTCGTGGAGCATGGTCTTCCACTCGCTGCGCTGGATGGGCCGCCTGGTCGCCGACTACGAGACGACCGGGCAGACGGCCTATCTGACCCGCGCCACGGAGATCGCCAAGGACTGGGTGGCGGACAACCCCCGCCGGGGCGGCGCCAAGGCCAGCCCGTACGCCTGGCAGGAGCACCCGATCGCGCTGCGCGCCCCCGCGCTGGTCTGCCTCAGCAAGCACGTCAGCGCGTCCTGGCTGACCAGGAGCCTGGCCGAGCACGCCAAGATGCTGTCCGACCCGAGCCTGTACGAGAAGGGCCACAACCACGGCATCGACCAGGACATCGCGCTGCTGGGCATCGGCTGCCGCTACGGCAACAGGGCGTGGTCCGGTCTGGCCGTCAGGCGGCTGACCGAGACGGTGAAGCTGGACGTCGACTCCCAGGGGGCGCTGCGCGAGCAGGCCCCGCGCTACGCGATCTACGTCCACGAGCGCCTCAAGGTCGCGATGGACGGGATCAAGGAGTGCGGCCGGAAGGTGCCCGCCGAGATCAGCCGGCGCTGGGAGTCGCTGGAGGACTTCATCTCCCACTCGACCCAGCCCAACGGGTTCATGGTCCCGATCGGGGACGGCGGCGCGGATGTGCGGCCGGTCGGGTACGACCACTCGAAGAAGACCGTGCGGGTGTTCGGCAACGGCTACGTCTACGGGCGCACCGCCTGGGACAAGCCCGAGTCGGCGTTCTACTCCATCCGCTTCGGCCCCGGCCTGAAGTATCACGGCCACGAGGACCACCTCGGCGTGACCTACTACGCCCAGGGCCGTGACGTCCTGGTCGACGTCGGCTTCCACTCCTACGAGAACAGCGGCTACCGCCGCTGGACGATGTCCCCGGAGGCGCACAACACGCCGTCCGTCGTCGGCGCCCGGTTCCGGGGCAGGACTGCCACCGCTCTGAGCAGGTCCTCGATCGGGGAGGACCGGCAGAGCTACCGGCTGACCGACAGGGCCTACGGCGTGCCCAGGACCCGCTCGGTGCTGGTCAACCACGGAGACGACGTGATGGCCGTGCTGGACACGGTCCCCAAGGGCTCCCGGGTCCGCAACCTCTGGCACTTCGCCCCCGGGCTGTCCACCGTGTCGGACACCGGCGGCCGGATCGTGTTCAAGGACAAGAGCGGCTGGAAGGCGACGCTGGTCCAGGTGTCGATGCCGTCCTGCAAGCCGGTGAGCGGGCTGCAGGTCGTCCGCGGCCAGCAGAACCCCTACCAGGGCTGGGTCTCCCCCGCCTACCTGCAGAAGCAGGCCGCCCCGGCGGTCGTCTCCCCCGCCTCCGCGGGCGCGCTGCTCACCGTCGTGGTGCCGGGCACCGACAAGCCCTCGCTCTCCTGCTCCGGCGGCAAGGTGAGCCTGAAGACGTCCGAGGGCTCGGTCAGCTTCAAGGTCAGCGGCGCCGACCTCTCCTGAGCGCCGCTCCGTCGGGCCCCGGGCCCGACGGAGCCCGAGGCGGGGCCGGGCCGTCCCGGCTCCGCATCTGCTCGGCACCTGCTCGGCGCAGACCCGCCCCGCCGGGGTAGGGCCGGGCCCGCCCTGCGGGGCGCCGGCCGGGCCGGGCCGTACCCCACAGGGCCCGGATCAGTCCGCGGCGTGGCCGGCCCGGACCAGGCCGTAGGTGACGGCCTGCTCCAGGGCCTGCCAGGACGCCTCGATGATGTTCTCGTCGACGCCGACGGTGGCCCACTCGCCGGTCGCGTCGCTGGAGGTGATGAGCACGCGCGTTATCGCGTCGGTGCCGTGGGTGCCCTCCAGGATCCGCACCTTGAAGTCGATCAGCTCGACCTCGGCCAGCTCGGGGTAGAGCTTCTCCAGCCCCAGCCGCACGGCCTTGTCCAGGGCGTTGACCGGGCCGTTGCCCTCTCCGGTGGCCACGATGCGCTCGCCCTTGGCGTGCAGCTTGACCGTGGCCTCGCTGACCAGCTCGCCGCCGCGGGTCCGCTCGACGATCACCCGCCAGGACTCCACCGTGAAGTGGCGCCGGCGCTCGCCCGCCACGGTGTCGCGCAGCAGCAGCTCGAAGGAGGCGTCGGCGGCCTCGAAGGTGTAGCCCTTGGACTCCATGTCCTTGACCCGCTCCACCAGGTCGCGCGAGATCTCCGGCGACAGCTCGTAGCCCAGCTCGCGGCCCTTGAGCTCGACGGAGGCGCGGCCGGCCATGTCGGAGACGAGCATGCGCATGTCGTTGCCGACCCGGGCCGGGTCGATGTGCTGGTAGAGGTTGGGGTCCACCTTGATGGCGCTGGCGTGCAGCCCCGCCTTGTGCGCGAAGGCGGAGACGCCCACGTAGGGGGCGTGGGAGTTCGGGGTGACGTTGGTGACCTCGGTGATCGCGTGCGCGATCCGGGTCATGTCGGCCAGCGCCTCCTGCGGGACGAGGTCGAAGCCCCGCTTGAGCTGGAGGTTGGCCACGACGGTGAAGAGGTTGGCGTTGCCGGACCGCTCGCCGTAGCCGTTGGCGCAGCCCTGCACGTGGGTGGCGCCCGCCTTCACCGCGGCCAGGGTGTTGGCCACCGCGCAGCCGGTGTCGTCGTGGCAGTGGATGCCGACCCGGGCGGAGGTCTGCACGGCCGCGTGGACGACCTCGGCGAGCTCGTCGGGGAGCATGCCGCCGTTGGTGTCGCACAGGGCGATGACCGAGGCCCCCGCCTCGGCGGCGGTGCGCAGGACCTCCAGCGCGTAGGCTGGGTTGGACTTGTAGCCGTCGAAGAAGTGCTCGGCGTCGAGGAAGACCCGCTGTCCCTCCGCACGGAGGTGGGAGACCGTGTCGCGGATCATCGCGAGGTTCTCCTGGAGAGTCGTGCGGAGGGCCAGCTCCACGTGCCGGTCGTGGCTCTTGGCGACAAGGGTCACGACCGGCGCGCCGGATTCGCGCAGAGCGGCCACCAACGGGTCGTCGGCTGCCTTCACACCGGCCCGGCGGGTCGCGCCGAACGCGGCGAGCTGCGCGTGCTTCAGGTCGAGCTCTGTTTGGGCCCGCCTGAAGAACTCTGTGTCCTTGGGGTTGGCGCCCGGCCAGCCCCCTTCGATGAAGCCGACGCCCAGGCCGTCCAGGTGGCGGGCGATGGCCAGCTTGTCGACCACCGTGAGGTTGAGCCCCTCCTGCTGGGCGCCGTCACGGAGTGTGGTGTCGTACACGTGGAAGCGGTCGTCGGCCATGTCAGTCTCCTTCGCGGTTCGATGATTCGCCGCGCGCTCATCCGGCTCCGAAAAACAAAAAAACCCCTCACGGACGTGAGAGGTCTGCGCGCTGGCGGTGTCCCTTTTCAGCCAGCGCGCCTGCCGATAATGAGCAGACCGTAGAACATGATGCTCTGGAGTCTGCCACACGCTGACACCATTTGACACATCGATCTCACGATCCGAGATGCACGGTCCGCCGACACGGGCTCGGACCTCAGCCGCGAACCGGCCGCCGGTGGCGACAATGGCCCCATGAAGGCGACTTATCTCGACCCTGCCGTCGGGCAGTATCTGCTCGCGCACACCACCCGGCCCGACGACGTTCTCGACGCGCTCGCCGTGGAGACCCGCGAGGCCACCGGCGACAGCGCGGTCATGCAGCTCTCCCCCGACCAGGGGCCGTTCCTCACCATGATCACCCAGCTCAGCCGCGCCGGGAACGTGGTGGAGGTGGGCACCTTCACCGGCTACTCGTCCATCTGCCTGGCCCGGGGCCTGGCTCCGGGCGGCAGGTTGACCTGCTTCGACCTCAGCGAGGAGTGGACGGCGATCGCCCAGCGCTACTGGGACAAGGCCGGGGTCGCCGACCGCGTGGAGCTGAGGATCGGCCCGGCCGCCGAGCGCCTGGAGGAGCTGCCCGGCGGGCAGAGCGTGGACCTGGCGTTCATCGACGCCGACAAGGCCGGCTACCCCGTCTACTACGAGATCCTGCTGTCCCGCCTCGCCCCGGGCGGCCTGATCCTCGCCGACAACACCCTGTGGAGCGGGAGGGTCGCCGACCCCACCGCCGACGACGACGACACCCGGGCCATCCGCGAGTTCAACGACATGGTCATGGCCGACGGCCGGGTGACCTCGCTGATGCTCCCCATCGCCGACGGGCTCACCATGATTCGAAAGCACTGACGAGGAGTTCCCCGAATCCCGGGCGGGCGCAAATCTTTACGGTTACTTTGAGTCGCGTGTCAAACACGTTGCGCCCACCCGCGCGGAGGGGAAGATTGAGACCATGGGACTGCTCATGGACAGACCTGTCACATACCAGATCACCGATCAGACGGAGGTCGAACGCCTCTATCTCGAACTCGTCGATCGATTCGAGAAGCATCGGATCGAGATCATCGACGGCCGGATCGTGGTGAGGGAGTTGCCTACGCTCACCCACGCCCGAATCATCTACCGGCTGCTGCTCCAGCTCATCTCGGTCGCCACCGAGCAGGGGCTGGAGCTCCTTCAGGAAGCCAAGATCTTCCTGAACGCCCAGGCGGATCGCTATGAGCCGGATCTCATCGCCGTTCCGGCCAAGGCACGGCAGTGGGATCCCAACCACGTATACGCGGACTCCACTTTCCTGGTCGTCGAGGTGGTGTCTCCGAGCAGCGTCAAAGATGATCACGTCATCAAGCCTCGGAACTGCGCCCGGGCGGGGGTTCCGCTCTACCTGGTCATCGACGCACTCGACGACAAGGTCAGATTGCTCAGCCGTCCGAGCGAGGACGGATACACCCACGAGGTCTCCGTGAAACTCGGCGACCCGTTCGACCTGCCCGCGCCGTGGAACCTCACGATCGACACGGGCAGGCTGATCGAGATGTGAGTCACGCGAGGAGAGCCCGGCCAGGTGGGAGGCCGGGCTCTTCTCGTGTCCGGGTCAGCAGATCTTGTGGACCCAGCCGTGGGCGTCGGGGCGGGAACCGTACTGGATGCCGACCAGCTCCTCGCGGATCCTGGCGGTGACGGGGCCCTGGGTGCCGTCGCCGACCGTCCAGGCGCGGTCGGCGCCCTTGACCGAGCCGACGGGGGTCACGACCGCCGCGGTGCCGCAGGCGAAGACCTCGGTGAGCTCGCCGGACTCGCAGCCCGCCTGCCACTCCTCGATCGACAGGCGCCCCTCCTCGGCGGTCAGGCCCAGCTCGGAGGCGAGGGCGAGGATCGAGTCGCGGGTGATGCCGGGCAGGAGCGTGCCGGTGAGGGCCGGGGTGAGCAGGCGGTCGCCGTAGACGAAGAACAGGTTCATCCCGCCCATCTCCTCGACGTAGCGGTGCTCGGCCGCGTCGAGCCAGACCACCTGGTCACAGCCCTGCTCGACGGCCTGACGCTGGGCGACGAAGGCCGCCGCGTAGTTGCCGCCGCACTTGGCGAAGCCGGTGCCGCCGGGGGCGGCGCGGGTGTATTCGGTGGACAGCCAGACCGAGACGGCCTTGCTGCCGCCGAAGTAGGCGGCCGCCGGGGAGGCGATCACCATGTAGCGGTAGGACCGGGACGGGTAGTTGACGCCGAGCGCGGCCTGCGTGGCGATCATGAAGGGGCGCAGGTAGAGGCTGTGCCCCGGGGTGGTGGGGACCCACTCGCGATCGGTCTGGACGAGGAGCTCCAGCGACTCGACGAACGCCTCCTCGGGCAGCTCCGGCATGGCCATCCGCACCGCCGACTGGTTGAAGCGGGCGGCGTTGGCGTAGGGCCGGAAGGACGCGATCGCGCCGCTCTCCTGGCGGTAGGCCTTCAGGCCCTCGAAGAGCTCCTGGGCGTAGTGGAAGACCGCGGTCGCCGGGTCCAGGCTCAGCGGGCCGTACGGCGTGAGCCGCGCGTCGTGCCAGCCCTCCCCCTCGGTGTAGTCGATCGAGATCATGTGATCGGTGAATGCCTGCCCGAACCCGGGGCTCGCCAGTACCTGCTCACGCTCGGCTGCGGTGCGAGCGTGGTCGGAGAGCTGCACGTCGAAGCTGAGCTTCTGAGCGGTGGTCATGGCGGAGATCCTTCTCTTGAGGCGGTCTGCCCTTGGATCCATTCTGCGATGGACCCAGGTAACGGGAAACTACTGCATCTGTGTCGAAAACCGGCACTGCCGGGATAAACAAAGACGCGCCTGACAGCTCTTGTGAGCCGCCAGACGCGTCTGGGTGGGGGAGGCGGCTCTGTCAGCCGGCTACTCGGGCGGTGATGTCGTCACCGATCTCGTGAGTGGTCCGGCCGGTCCAGCCGGTGAGCCGCTCGACCAGGTCGTCGGCGACGGCCTGCTCGACCTTGGCGGCCTCGTCGGCCAGCCCGAGGTGGTCCAGGAGCATGGCGACCGACAGGATCGTGGCGGTCGGGTCGGCCTTGCCCTGGCCCGCGATGTCGGGGGCGCTGCCGTGGACCGGCTCGAACATGCTCGGCGCGGTCCGGTCGGGGTTGATGTTGCCGCTGGCCGCCAGGCCGATGCCGCCGGCGACGGCGGCGCCGATGTCGGTGATGATGTCGCCGAAGAGGTTGTCGGTGACGATCACGTCGAACCGCTCCGGCTGGGTGACGAAGAACATCGAGGCCGCGTCGACGTGGCAGTAGTCGGTCTGGACGTCGGGGTATTCCAGGCCGACCCGGTCGAACGTGCGGGCCCAGAGGTCACCGGCGTAGGTGAGCACGTTGGTCTTGTGGACCAGCGTCAGCTTCTTGCGGGGACGACCGAGCGCCTTGTCGAAGGCGTAGCGGACGACGCGCTCGACGCCGAAGGCGGTGTTCAGCGACTCCTGGGTGGCGACCTCGTGCGGGGTGCCGCGGCGCAGCACGCCGCCCGCGCCCGCGTAGAGGCTCTCGGTGCCCTCACGGACGACGACCATGTCGATGTCCTCGGGGCGGGCCTTGCCCAGCGGGGTCTCGACGCCGGGGAAGAGCTTGACCGGACGGAGGTTGACGTAGTGGTCGAGCTCGAAGCGGAGCCTGAGCAGCAGGTCGCGCTCCAGGATGCCCGGCGGCACGCTGGGGTCGCCGATCGCGCCGAGCAGGATCGCGTCGTATCCGCGCAGCTCGTCCAGGACCGCGTCGGGAAGGGTCTCACCGGTCCGGTGGTAGCGCTTGGCGCCGAGATCGTAGGTGACGGTCTCCACCTTCGTGCCGACCGCTTCGAGCACCTTCAGGCCCTCGGTGACGACCTCGACTCCGATCCCGTCCCCGGGGATGACTGCCAGACGAATGTTGCGCGAATCCATGCAGGCACCTTACCGGTCCGTCTCGGTAATCGAACACCGATCTCACCCATCGGACATTTTCGCGCGTACGGGACCTCATGATCCACAGCTGTCCTGGCTCTTATGATCCCTTTGTCCGCTTTTGCGACGTATTGACCCTTTCGTTAAGTTTCGTTATGGTCCTCTGCATTCGAACCGATGCCTAATCCGCCGGGCCGTCCCCCCTTCGGCCTGCGCGGAGCCGGGGAACCACTTCCGGGACCCACGGCCGCCCAGGACTCCGCGCTTCGCCTGGCGGAGCCATGTCCTGAGCCGCCTTCACGGATCCCTTGGGGCGAATCAGCGCTTCGCGCGCCGTAGGGCGGCCTCCACGCCCGAGCCCGACAGCTAACCCGGCCGGCCCTATGGAAGGAACCATCCTGTCCGGCAAGATTCACCCCCGCGTCCTGTCCCTGCTCGTCGCCGGCGCCGCCGTGCTCGCGACCCCGTCCCTCGCGCTGGCCGACTCCCCCAAGGCCGACTCTCCCAAGGCCGACGCCCCCGCCCCCGTCACCGCCACCGCGCCGCTCACCGGGCCCAAGCTCAAGGAGATCGTCACCAAGGATGCTCCCGTGCCCGCCTGGAAGAAGGCCGTGAAGTGGGCCATGTCCAAGCGCGGCACGCCTTACGTCTGGGGCGGCACCGGCAACGGCGGCTTCGACTGCTCCGGCCTGATGCTCCGCGCCTACGGCGCCGCCGGGATCAAGCTGCCCCGCGTGGCCGCCGACCAGTACGCGGCGTTCTCCAAGAAGGTCTCCTGGAAGAACCTCAAGCCCGGCGACCTCGTCTTCTTCCACAATCTCGGGCACGTCGGCATGATCACCAAGCCGGGTTACATGGTCCACGCCCCGCAGACCGGCGACGTGGTCAAGGAGGAGAAGCTCAACTCCTGGCGTCGCAGCACGTTCGTCGGCGGCGTCCGCCCCGACCGCGCGGGCGTGAAGCTCGCCGCCGAACAGGCCAAGCTCGCGGCCCAGCCCGCCCCCACGATGCTCCAGGCCACCCCCTGATCCCCGGAGGGCGCCGGTCACCCGGACCGGCGCCCCGCGGGTCGGGATGAGAGCCCTACCCGGCTAGCGGGTGGGAGCGCCCCCGTTGTCGCGGCGGTCCAGGGCGGTCTGGAGCGCGTCGGCGGCCTCGTCTTCGGCGTCTTCGGGACGGTTCCAGGGATACATGTCGTACATGGCGATTCTCATCTCGGTCGCATGCGGGCAGGGAGAGATGGTCCGGACTCCGGTCACGGATCGGACCGGGCCTGAGTGCCGCGGGTCCGGATCGCGGACCGGCGGCGCGGGGCCGGCGTGCGCCGCCACACCGCGGCGGGCTGCCGGCCTGCCCTGTCAGGCCCCGCCGCGGCAGGTAATGAGTGCGAGAACCTGGCGCATTTCCTGCCAGGTTACCTGCCCGTACGGACACCGTCCCGCACTCCGTACACACTTCTCACATGCTGAGACGCACAACGGCTGCCGCCCCCGGCTTCCCGGGGACGGCAGCCGTCGCCGTGCGCGCTAGTCGGCCAGGTCGACCGAGCGACCGCTGTCGGCGCCGATCTCGGCGCCGATCACGTCGAGCACGTCGGCCGGGATGGCGGAGTCGACGGTCAGCGCGATGAGGGCCTTGCCGCCCTTCGCGTCCCGGGCCACCTGCATCGAGGCGATGTTGATGCTGTGGTCGCCGAGGATGCGGCCGACGACGCCGACGATGCCGGGGCGGTCGGTGTAGGTGAAGAACGACAGGTGGTCGGTCGGCTCGATCTCCATCTGGTAGCCGTTGACCTCGACGATCTTGGTGATCTGACGCGGGCCCGACAGGGTGCCCGAGACCGAGACCGTGCGGCCGTCGGCCAGCACGCCGCGGACGGTGACGACGTTGCGCCAGTCGGGGCTCTCGGAGCTGGTGACCAGCTCGACGGTCACGCCGCGGTCCTTGGCCAGGAGCGGGGCGTTGACGTAGGTGACCGAGTCTTCGACCACGTCGGTGAAGATGCCCTTGAGCGCCGCCAGCTCCAGCACGCGGACGTCCTGGGAGGCGATCTCACCGCGGACCTCGACGTCAAGCCTGGTGGCGACCTCGCCCGCGAGGGCGGTGAAGACCCGGCCGAGCTTCTCGGCCAGCGGCAGGCCCGGCTTGACGTCCTCGGCGACGACGCCGCCCTGGACGTTGACCGCGTCCGGCACGAACTCCCCGGCGAGGGCGAGCTTCACGCTGCGCGCGACCTGGGTGCCGGCCTTCTCCTGGGCCTCGTGGGTGGAGGCGCCCAGGTGCGGGGTGACGACGACCTGGTCCAGCTCGAACAGCGGGCTGTCGGTGACCGGCTCCTTGGGGAAGACGTCGATGCCGGCGCCGGCGACGCGGCCTTCCTTGATCGCCGAGTAGAGCGCGTTCTCGTCGATGATGCCGCCGCGGGCGACGTTGATCAGGCGCACCGACGGCTTGACCGTGTGGAGCTCCTTGTCACCGATGAGCCCGATCGTCTCCTTGGACTTGGGCAGGTGCACGGTGATGAAGTCGGCCTCGCGCAGGGCCTCCTCCAGCGAGACCAGGCGGACGCCCATCTGCGCGGCGCGGGCCGGCTGCAGGTAGGGGTCGTAGGCGATCAGCTCGACGCCGAACGGCTGCAGGCGCTGGGCGACGAGCTGGCCGATCTTGCCGAGGCCCAGGATGGCGACGACCTTCTCGTCGAGCTCCACACCGGTGTACTTCGAGCGCTTCCACTCGCCGCCCTTGAGCGCCAGGTGCGCCTGGGCGACGTTGCGGGCGGAGGCGAGGATCAACGCGACGGTGTGCTCGGCGGCGCTGGTGATGTTGGAGGTGGGCGCGTTGACGACCATGACGCCGGCCTTGGTGGCGGCCTCCACGTCCACGTTGTCCAGGCCGACGCCGGCCCGGGCGACGACCCGGAGCTTGGGGGCGGCCGCGATGGCCTCGGCGTCTACCTGCGTGGCACTGCGCACGATGAGCGCGTCCACGTCGGCGAGGGCGGGCAGGAACTGGGCGCGGTCGGCGCCGTCGGTGTGGCGGACTTCGAAGTCCGCGCCCAGGACCGCGAGACCGGCCTCGGAGAGTTCCTCTGCGACCAGTACGACGGGCTTGTTCACAGGCTAGATCCTTAGAGACGTGGCGGCTGCTGCACGGACCTCACGTATTCTATCGGCGCTTGTGAACGCGTTCACGAGTGTCCCGCGATCCGAGACGGTCACCTGGGGTACCCACCCCCGGAGCATCCATGCGTGGAAAATTCAACTTGGTATTGCTCCAGAGAAAAGTTCACGATTACCCTCATAAGCCGTGGTCCCCTACCTATCGTTCCTCATATGAGCATCGGGAACCCCGCCCTCGGCGATGTGCTCGCGCAGCACGGCGGCCCGCACCGGCTGCTGGCGGCGCTTGCCGAATGGGGACTCCTGGTTGCCGTGCGGCCGGACCGCTCCGTCGTGCTCGGCACGACGCAGGCGGGTGACCGGGTGCTGCTCGGATACACCTCGGCGAGCACCTACGCACGGCACCGTGGCAACCACTCGCTGTCGGCCTGCGACGCCGACACCATCCTCGACATCCAGCGCGTCACCGGTGTGCGGGAAATCGTGATCGACGCCGCGGGCCCGGCGGCCGCCGCCGTGCCCATCGAGGATCTCCAGCGCTACCTGCAGTCGACCCGCACCGGCCCCACGCCGGCGCTGTCGGGCGTGGCCCTGACGGCATACGCGACCGGGGCGATGGCCACGGTCTCGCGCCCGCAGAACCCCCCGGCGGCCCGCCGGCCGGAGTACCCGGTGGCACGCCCGCCGGAGACCCCGGTCGCCCGCCAGCCGGAGTATCCGGTCGCGCGCCCGCCGGAGGCCCCGGTGGCACGCCCGCAGCGGGCCTCCGTGCCGGCCGCGCCCGCCCAGCCGTGGATCCCCGCGCCCCGCCCCCACCTGTCGGGGCCGATGCAGATGGTGGACCCCGGCTACCGGCGGTGCGAGCACCCGATCCTGCCCGCGCTGCGCGTGGCGATCTCGCACGTGCTCGCCGACTACCCGCTCGTCCACCACGTGTGGATCTCCGAGGCCCGCACCTCCTCCGGCGCCCCGGGGATCATGCTGCACGTCAAGGTGCACATGTCGGCCGCCGAGGACGTGGTCCGGGACATCCACCGCGGGGTCCGCGCCCGGCTGCCGCAGCTCGCGGCGAGCGAGGCGCCGATCCTCATGGCCCGGGTCGCCGACGCGCGCAGCGAGCAGCGGATGGTCGAGATCGGCGCCCACGTGGTCTGCGCCGACGTCACCGGCTGACAGAACCTCCGCGCGGGGACGGCCGTCCCACGACGGTGTGTCGGGAACGGCCGTGCGGACGGCCCGCCGTCCCCGACGGGGACCACCTCCGCCGCGGCGCCGGCCGGACGGGCCCGCCCGGGTCCGGCCGGCCGCGGCGACCGGCGGCCTTGCGCCGCCGCTATCCGGTACGGCGGGCCGGCGTCATCCTCGTCCGGGTGAACGCCCCCGCCAACAGCCCCGCCAGCATCGGCAGGCCGAGCACCACCGCGGCGAGGAAGAGCCAGGGGACCTCGATCGTCGGTCCCCCGCCCGACACGGGCAGGATGGCGGCGGTTCCCGTGAGGAGGCCGGCCGGCGTGCCGATCAGCACGCCGAGCCCCGCGATGAACCCGGCCTGCCCGGCGACGACCAGCCTGCGCGTCCCCGGCGGGGCTCCGACGGCGGCCATCGTCGCCAGGTCGGGCCGCATGTCGGCCGCCGCGAGCCCGGTGGCGGCGAACGTGCCGCCCAGCACCAGGACGAGCGCCGCCGCCAGGAGCAGCCACATCGTGAGGGTGTTGTCCTCCCGGAAGCCTTCACGAACATAAACACGGAAGTCGGCGATCCTCGCCCCGAGATCCCACTCCAGGCCCATCGCCTGTTGAGGCGTGAGCAGGCGGGAGGCCGGATCGATGTACAGGGCGCGGTGCTCCGTCTTCAGCCCGGCGGCCTGGACGGCGGCGACCGGCACCACCCCGACGGCATAGCGGGGATTCTCGGCCCTGGCCACGACGGCGGGGACCGTGAACCCACGGATCACCGGCTCCTTCCCGTAGTCCGGTTTCACGCTCAGGCGCAACCTACCGTCCCGCACCAGGCTCGCATCGAATACCACGGCCTTTCCCGAGACGAGCGCGGCCGACGCCACCGGATCCCGCCGCCCCTGGATGAGGGCGAGCAGCCGCTCGTCACCGATCGGCAGGTCCTGGAAGTCGAAACGCCATTCGTTATCGCGAACGGGCTGGGGGCTCAATCTGAGGGCAACGTCCTTGGCGTCTCTGGCCTGGAGACCCTCGATCAGCGGCACCCCCGGCAGCTTCCGTTCAGCGGCGGCCCGCAGCCTGGCCCATCCCGCGTCGTCGAGGTGTCGGGCCTCGATCGTCGTGGTCCCGGCGGGAACGGTCACCTGGAAGGCGTCCCGGCGCTCGGCGAACCGGCTGGTGCTCGCCATACCGGCGGCAGCGACCGCGGCCACGACGGTCATGACGGCGGCGACGGCGCAGGCCGTACGACCACGGTGACGGGAGGCGTCACGGGCTGCCAGCCGGAACGGGAGCGGAAGCCGGGCTGCCGCCCGGGCGGCCACCCTGACCAGCATGGGCGCCAGTGCGACCAGTCCGAGCTGGGCGAGGACGGCGGCGGCGAGCACCCAGACGTAGCTGACTCTGACGGCGAACACGGCGGCCGCGACCCCGGCGACGAGCAGGACCAGGCCAAGCAGGGGAAGGCCGGCCCGGTCGCGCACCGCGCCCGCACGCCCGCCGAGCACCGCCGCCACGTCCTGCCGGGCCGCCTGTACGGCGGGCACCACCGCGGCGGCGGTCCCGCTGGCCGCGCCGAGGAGCGCGACGGCCACGACGGGCGTCCAGGGGATCTCCAAAGGGCCGACCCCGCCGATCAGCCGGCCCGCCTCCAGCGCCGCCGACAGTGACGCCAGGCCGACGCCGAGGGCCAGGCCGAGCACCGCCGCACCACCGCCGAGGACGACGCCGTCGGCGAGGACGATCATACGTAGGTGTCCCGCGGAGCCTCCTTGCGCGGCGACGAGCGCGAGCTCGCGGCGGCGGCGGCGCAGGCCGACCGCGAAGGCGGGGCCGGCGAGCAGCACCACCTCCAGAACGATCATGACCACGGCGAGCCCGACCAGCACCGTCTCGTCCACGTCGAACGATGGGGCGTAGGCATCGCGGCTCTCGGTATGGGAGGGGGGATTCTCGATGACGGCACGGGACTGGACCAGCAGTCCGACGGCGTTCAACCGCCGGACGCCGTCCCACGTGACCGGCCCTGCGGTGTCGGCCAGCCAGCCGGAGCCGGAGCCGTCCCGCTTGTCGAACAGCAGGGTGCCGGGCAGACCCACGATCTCCGCGCTGTCGGTCTGGTGCGGATGCTCGATCACTCCGACGACCCGCAGCGGCCTCCCCTCCCGCGTGATGGCCAACGGCGCACCGAGGAGAGCTCCCCTCTCCAGCATCGCGGGGGTCACCGCGATCTCCTGGACCGAGGCCGGGAAACGGCCTTCCACCAGGTGATACATACCCGTCGTCAAGGGATCTCGCAGGTCTAGTTCGTGCGCTTCCACGCGGTTGCGCATGACCGGGCTACGGAAGTCGACGGTGCCGTCGTTCGCCGGGAGGAGCCGGGCTCCGGGGCCGAGAAGCTTCGCCAGCTCGGCCGGTGTCCACGGTTGCGTGGAGGCGGGGCCGGCGCCGGATTGGCAGCATTGGCCCTGGAGGTCCTGGTGCAGCCTGCCGCGGGTCGGTGTCGTCCGGAGACGGGCGTCGGCCGCCCCGATGTCCGCCGTGAGGCGCTCCCGCGGAGTGAGGTCCTCGGTCGCGGAAAAGGTCAGCAGTGCGGTGATGACAAGGACGGGCAGGCCGACCATCACCATGATCAGGGTGCTGCGGCCCCTGGCGCGCCAGGCGTCCCTGCGGGAGATCCGCAGCGCGGCGAGGAGGGCGCTCATGCCGTCCTCCCGTCCCGCGGACCGCGGGTCGCCGCCGTGTCCCGCGCGTCCGTCCGCTCGCTCATCGGGCGCTCTCCAGGGGGACGGCGGTGGAGTCGGTGATCTCGCCGTCGCGCAGGAAGACCACCCGGTCGGCCCAGGCGGCGTAGCGCGGCTCGTGGGTGACCAGCAGCGCGGTGGCCCCCGCGTCGCAGCGGGTGCGCAGGAGCTGGAGGATGTCGTCGCCGGTCGGGGTGTCCAGCGCGCCGGTGGGCTCGTCGGCCAGGATCAGCCGGCGCTCGCCGACCAGGGCGCGGGCGATGGCGACCCGCTGGCGCTGACCGCCGGACAGCTCGTCGGGGAAGCGGTCGGCGACGTCGGCGAGACCGACCTCGGCGAGTGCCTCCGTCGCCTCGCGGCGGGCCTGCCCGGCCCTGATGCCGTCCAGCTCGCGCGGGAGCATGACGTTCTCCACAGCGGTCAGTGACGGGATCAGGTTGAGGTCTTGAAAGACGTAGCCGACATGACGGCGGCGGAGCCCGGCGATTTCCTTGACCGCCAGGCTGGACAGCGGCGTGCCCTCCAGGACGACTTCGCCCGAGGTGGGCAGGTCGAGCCCGCCGGCGAGGTTGAGCAGGGTGGACTTGCCGGAGCCGGAGGGCCCCATCACCGCCACCAGCTCTCCGGCGGCGACGTCCAGGCTGACGTCTCGCAGCGCCGTCACGGCCTGCGGTCCGTCACCGTGCACGCGGCTGACGCCCGCGAGCCGTACGACCGGGTCGAAACTCATCTCTGCTTCTCCTGCGTCTGGGGGGAGGCCGTGAGCACGGCCTCGCAGTGGTCGAGCCAGCGCTGCTCGGCCTCGGCTTGGAAGATCATCGAGTCGAGCACCAGCCGCTGCGCGGCTCCCTCGGCGCTCGCGCGCTTGGCGCGGGTGAGCTCCTGCAGCGTGCGCATGGTGGCACCGCGCTGGGCCTGGATGACGGGCCGCACGTCGGCGGCGGCGGTGACCGCCATCGCGAGCTTGATGACCAGCTCGTCCCGGGGCCGGTCGGCCTGGGCGACGGGGGTGCTGAACCATCGCTCCATCTCGGTCCGACCGGCCTCGGTGATCGTGTAGACGACCCGACCCTGGTCGTCCTGCTCGCCAGGGGTCACCAGACCGTCGCGTTCCATGCGCGAGAGCGTCGTATAGACCTGGCCGATGTTGAGCGGCCAGGTCGCCCCTGTGGACGCCTCGAACTCGGCACGCAACTGGTAGCCGTAGCGGGGCCCCTGGCTCAGCAGGGCGAGCAGCCCTTGTCGGATCGCCATGAATACTGAGTATGCATACTCAGTATGGTCACGGCAAGCGAGGCAAGAGATCCGCATATTCTGGACAGGCTCCGCTCCTGGGGCTGATACTCGGGAGATGAGCTCGCCGACGCCCCCGTCCCGCGCGTCCGATGGGGACCGCGACCGTGCGATCAACGAGCTCCGCGACCGCGCCGTCGAGGGCCATCTCTCGCACGAGACCTTCCTCGGCCGTGTCGACATGGCACTGCGCGCGCGCAGCCAGGGGGAGCTCGACAGCCTGGTGGCCGACCTGCCACAGCGGGGCCGGTTCCGCCGCATGGTGACCGAGATCGTCTCCTCGGCCTCCGACTTCACCAAACGCGTGGAGTCGGCCTGGCGGCGTCCCCGGCTGCCCCGGCTCGCGCTGCCCGGCGACAGCCGCACCCGCTACGTGGTCGGCCGTGGCTCGGCCTGCGACCTGGTCCTGGCCGACCTGACCGTCTCGCGGGTGCACGCCGAGCTCCGCCGCGACGACGACGGCTGGATCGTCGTCGACCTCGGCTCGCTCAACGGCACCCGGCTGAACGACTGGCGCCTGGTCGGGCCGGCGAAGGTCCGCCCGGGAGACGTCCTCTCCTTCGGCGACTGCATGTTCCTGGTGATCACACCCCAGCTGATCTGAGCGTCTCCGCGGTGAGGGAGTAGCGCGCCGTCAGCAGGACGCTGGCCCCGGCCGCGAGCGCGGGCAGCAGCGTGCCACCGTACAGCGCGGCCATGACCGCCGCCTCGGGCTGCGCCACCGGCGTGCCGGGGTCCGACTCCACGAACCCGGCCGCGCCGAGCAGCCAGCCGAGCACCAGGGCACCGAGCGCGAAGACCACGGTCTCGCAGGCCGTCCAGAGGCCGGTGAACACCCCGGCGCGGCGCTTGCCGGTGGCCAGCGCGTCATGGGCGATCACGTCCGACAGCATGGAGAACTGCAGCAGCTGGAGCCCCGCGTAGCCGACGCCCACGACGAGCACGCACACGTGCGCGTAGACCGGCCCGAGCTCCCCGGCGAACGCCATCCCGACCGTGCCCGCCGTGAACAGCGCCGCCGCGAGGATCATCGCCCCGCGCTTGTCGTAGCGCCTGGACAGCCGGACCCACGCCGGCATCGTGACCAGCAGCGGCCCGACGACGCACAGGAAGAGCGTGGTGGTCGCCCCGGGATCGCCCAGGACGTAGGTGGCCAGGTACGGCGCGCCCGCCAGCAGGGTGCCCGCGGCGAACATCTGGGCGCAGCTCAGGCCGAGCAGCACCATGAACGGCCGACTGGAGCGGGCCGCCGCGAACTGGGCGCGGATGGACGCCTCCGCCTCCATCCTGGCGACCATCGGCGCGCGGGCCGTGCCCGCGAAGGAGGTGAGCATGGAGACCATCAGCACCGCCCCGACGACCAGGCCCATGAGCCGGTAGCCGGCGGCCTCGGTGCCGGCGATCGCCGGCGCGACGGCCCCGGACAGCAGGATCGCCAGGCCGACGAAGACCATCTTCCACTGCAGCAGCGCCGAGCGCTCGTGGTAGTCGTCGGTCATCTCGGCGGCCATCGCCTTGTAGGGCACCTCGTAGAAGGCGTAGGCCGTCGCGGTGAGGAAGTAGCAGACGGCGACGTACAGCGCGGCCGGAGTGCCGGTGAGCGGCGGGCCGGCGAACGTCAGCGCGAACGCCACGGGCAGGGTGAGCGCGCCCAGGAGCATCCACGGGCGGCGCGCGCCCATCCGGGAGACCGTCCGGTCGGAGCGCTGGCCCACCCAGGGATTGATGAGCATGTCCCACACCTTGGGGAGGAAGACCACGATGCCGGCCAGCCACGCGGGGACCGCCAGCACGTTGGTCATGTAGAACAACAGCAGCAATCCCGGGACCGTGGAGAACGTCGCGGTGGAGACTGAGCCGATGCCGTAGCCGATGCGGACCCCGCGCGACACGGTGACGACGGCGGGAGCGGGCTCCGATGTGACCATGGCCACATTCAATCGCAGCAAGCGACCGCTCGGCAGTCCGAAAGATACGAATATTTCCGTATTGTCACCCAGCCCGCGATTCCCGATGATCTCCGCAAACCCCCTTAGGCCCCGGGAGAAACCGTGCGCCCCTCACGACGGACCACAATCTCTGTCTCCACCCTCCTTCTCGCCAGTCTCGCCTGGGCCTCGGCCCCGGCGAGCGCGCTCGAACCCGCCTCCGGCGTCACCGATCTGGTCAAGGACATCGACCAGATCCTCAGCGACGCCCGGCTGACCCCCGCACGGGCGGGAGTGGTGGTCAAGAGCGCCGCCTCCGGCGAGGAGCTCTACGCCCTGGACTCGGGCAAGATCCTCACCCCCGCCTCCAACGCCAAGCTGGTGACCTCGGCCGCCGCGGTCGAGACCCTCGGCCTGGACTACCGCTTCACCACGAGCGTGCTGTCCAGCGGCCGCCGGGCCGGCTCGGCCCTCGCCGGGAACCTCTACCTCCGGGGCACCGGCGATCCGACCCTCCTGGCCGCCGACTACGACGCGCTGGCCGCCCGCGTCGCCGCCTCGGGGATCAAGGTGGTCACCGGCAAGCTGGTCGCCGACGACACCTGGTTCGACTCGGTACGGCTCGGCACCGACTGGGCCTGGGACGACGAGCCGTACTACTACGCGGCGCAGATCTCCGCGCTGACCGCCTCGCCGAACACCGACTACGACGCCGGGAGCGTCATCGTCTCGGTCGCCCCCGGGGACGCCGCGGGCGGGCCCGCCAAGGTCTCCACCACTCCCGAGACCGACTACCTGAAGATCGACAACCGGGCGACGACCGGGACCGAGACCGACGTGCTGGTCGAGCGGCAGCACAGCACCAACACCGTGGTGATCACCGGGACCGTCGCGGAGAAGTACGACGAGTGGGTCGCCGTCGACGACCCCACCGGATACGCCGCCTCGCTCTTCCGCAAGGCACTGGCCAAGCACGGCGTGCGGGTGCTGGGATCCACCGCCCGCGAGGCGGCTCCGCAGGGAGCCGCCACCGTGGTCTCGCACGAGTCGATGCCGCTCAGCGAGCTGCTCGTGCCGTTCATGAAGCTCAGCAACAACATGCACGCCGAGATCCTGACCAAGGCCATCGGCCGCAAGGTCTCCGGGGCCGGCACCTGGAGCGCCGGGCTCGCCGCCATCACCTCCTTCGCCCGGGCCAACGGCATGCCGACGCTGCGCATGCGGGACGGCTCCGGCCTGTCCCGGGTGGACGGTCTCACCCCCGGCGGCGTCACCGGCCTGCTGATCGCGCTGCGCGCCAAGCCCTGGTTCTCCACCTGGTACGGCTCGCTGCCGATCGCCGGTGACCCCGACCGGATGGTCGGCGGCACGCTCCGGAGCCGGATGCGCGGCACCCCGGCCGCTGGCAACGTCCACGCCAAGACCGGTTCGCTGACCGGTGTCACGTCCCTGTCCGGCTACGTGACCAGCGCGGACAACGAGCCCCTGGTCTTCTCCGTCATGCTCAACCAGTTCCTGTCCGGCTCCCCCAAGGACATCGAGGACAAGATCGCCATCCGCCTCGCCCAGTTCAGTCGGACCGCCCCGGCCGACGTGGCGAGCGTTCAGCTCCGCCAGGCTCCGCAGGAGTCGGCCGACGTCGAGTGCTCCTGGCTCAAGCCCGTCGGCTGCTGAGCCGCCGGCCGCCTCCCCGCCGCCGCGTGGCGGCGGGGAGGCGGTAGGTGGGAACGGCCCCAGACGCTTCTCATGCCACTCCGGTTTACCTGGAACTCACAATTAATATCCGGAATTTAGTGACAAGGGGGATGTGTCACCGACAGAATGCGGAGCCATCCAGCGTCCACCCCACTGGAGGAACCGATATGCGCAGACCGCTAGGGGTACTCGCGTGCCTCGGGAGCCTGGCGGCACTCAGCACGCCGGTCACGGCCCACGCCGCGACGGCGTCGCAGACCGCATGCCGCGTGTACGCGGCCGCTCCCTACGTCACAGCCGCCGGGAAGATCCAGGCGTCGGCCGCGCGGCTCGGCTGCGGCGACACCGCACTGGTCCGCATCCGCGTCAAGCGCGCCGAGGCCGGCCCCGACCCGGTCGTCAGAAGCGCCTCCCGCAGGGGCGGCAACGGACGGGTCACCGTCGCGCTGCCGTGCGCCCCCGGCGTCTACTACGCGGTCGTCACCGACTACCGCGGCCACTCGGGCACCTCCAAGGCCGCCAGGCTGTCCTGCTCCCCCACGGTCACGCCGTCCCCCACGGTCACCCCCACCCCCATCCCCACGGCGACCTCCTCGCCCAAGCCTTCGGCGACCCCCACCCCCACGACTCCCCCGCCGGCCGGCACCGTGGGGACGGCCGAGGAGAACGAGGTCGTGCGGCTGACCAACGCCGAGCGGGCGAAGGGCGGCTGCCAGCCGCTCAAGCACGACGCGCAGCTCCGCAAGGCCGCCTACGGCCACTCGGCCGACATGGCGGAGCAGGGCTACTTCAGCCACACCTCCAAGGACGGCCGCAGCTTCATGGACCGCATCCGAGGGGCCGGCTTCACCGGCGGGTCGGGCTGGGCGGAGAACATCGCCATGGGCCAGCCGACCCCGGCCGCCGTGGTCGGCTCCTGGATGAACAGCTCAGGCCACAAGGCCAACATCATGAACTGCAAGTACACCCTCATCGGTGTCGGCGCGGCCAAGAACGCCAAGGGCCAGATCTACTGGACCCAGGTCTTCGCCGCCGAGTAGGGCCCCGGCCCCCGCCGGAGACGGCAGCGACAGCGACAGCGACAGCGACAGCGACGAGAACGGCGACGCCCCCGTGACGGATGACCGTCACGGGGGCGTCGCCGTACGGGCGGGCCCGTTCACCCACGGGCCGCCGGCGGCTCGGTGCTACTTGAGCCAGCTCATCATCGGGCGGAGCTTGGCGCCGGTCTTCTCGATCGGGTGCTGGGCCAGCTCGTCGCGGTAGGCGGTGAACTTCTTCTGGCCGCCGTCGAACTCGTCCACCAGCTCCTTGGCGAACTCGCCGGACTGGATCTCGGCGAGGATGCGCTGCATCTCCTTCTTGGTCTCCGGCGTCACGACGCGCGGGCCACGGGAGTAGCCGCCGTACTCGGCGGTGTCGGAGACCGACCAGTACATCTTGTGGATGCCGCCCTCGTACATCAGGTCGACGATCAGCTTCATCTCGTGGAGGCACTCGAAGTAGGCGACCTCGGGCTGGTAGCCGGCCTCGATCAGGGTCTCGAAACCGGCCTTGATCAGCTCGGACACGCCACCGCAGAGGACGGCCTGCTCACCGAACAGGTCGGTCTCGGTCTCCTCGGTGAAGGTCGTCTTCAGCGCGCCGGCGCGGGTGCCGCCGATGCCCTTGGCGTAGGACAGCGCGAGGTCCCAGGCGCTGCCGCTGGCGTCCTTCTCCACCGCGACGAGACACGGCACGCCGCGGCCCGCGGTGTACTGGCGGCGGACGAGGTGGCCGGGGCCCTTGGGGGCGACCATCGCGACGTCGACGCCCTCGGGGGCCTCGATGAGGCCGTAGCGGATGTTGAGGCCGTGGCCGAAGAAGAGGGCGTCGCCCTCGACGAGGTTCGGGGCCACGTGCTCGGCGTAGAGGTGCCGCTGGATGTGGTCCGGCGCCAGGATCATGGTCAGGTCGGCCTCTTCGACGGCCTCCGACGGGGTGACCACCCGCAGGCCGTCGGCCTCGGCCTTCTCCCGGCTCTTGGAGCCCTCCGGCAGGCCGACCCGGACGTCGACGCCGGAGTCGCGCAGGGACAGGGCGTGGGCGTGGCCCTGGCTGCCGTACCCCAGGACGGCCACGTGCCTACCCTGGATGATCGACAGGTCGGCCTGGTCGTCGTAGAAGATCTCAGTCACTTGCTTAACCTTTCAGGTTTCTCTGCTTACGCGGTCCGGTCCAGGGCCCGGAGCGAACGGTCGGTTATGGAACGGGCTCCGCGGCCGATGGCCACCATGCCCGACTGGACGAGCTCCTTGATGCCGAACGGCTCCAGGAGCTTGATGAAGGCCTGCAGCTTGTCCGGCGTGCCGGTGACCTCTATGGTCACCGCGTCAGGGGCGACGTCAACACACCGCGCGCGGAAGAGGTTGACCAGTTCCAGCACGCTGGAGCGGGTCTCGGAGTCGGCCCGCACCTTGATCAGCGTGAGCTCGCGCTGCACGGCCTGCGCCGGGTCGAGCTCCACGATCTTCAGCACGTTGATCAGCTTGTTGAGCTGCTTGGTGACCTGCTCCAACGGCAGGTCCTCGACGTTGACCACGATGGTCATCCGCGAGATGTCCTCGTGCTCGGTCGGCCCGACCGCCAGCGAGTCGATGTTGAACCCCCGGCGGCTGAACAGCGACGCGACGCGCGCGAGCACGCCGGGCTTGTTCTCCACCAGCACGGAGAGCGTGTGCCTGCTCATGCCTTCCTCCTCGCCTGACGGCCCGCCCGCGCGTCCGCCGGGCAGCCGCGCCCGCCTGCCGGTCCGCTTCGATCACTCACCGCTAGTCCTCGCTGTCCCAGACCGGCGCCATGTCGCGCGCGAACTTGATGTCGTCGTTGCTGGTCCCGGCCGCCACCATCGGCCAGACCATGGCGTCCTGGTGGACCACGAAGTCGACCACGACGGGCACGTCGTTGATCTCCATCGCCTTCTTGATGGTCGCGTCCACGTCCTCCGGCCGCTCGCACCGCAGGCCGACGCAGCCGTAGGCCTCGGCCAGCTTCACGAAGTCGGGGATCCGGCGGACCGTCTGCAGGTCGGTGTTGGAGTAGCGCTGGTTGTAGAACAGCGTCTGCCACTGCCGGACCATGCCGAGGTTGCCGTTGTTGATGATCGCGACCTTGATCGGCACGCCCTCGATGGTGCAGGTGGCCAGCTCCTGGTTGGTCATCTGGAAGCAGCCGTCGCCGTCGATGGCCCAGACCGTGGTGTCGGGGCTGCCCATCTTTGCACCCATCGCCGCCGGGAGCGAGAAGCCCATCGTGCCGGCGCCGCCGGAGTTGATGAAGGTGCCCGGGTTCTCGTAGCCGATGAACTGGGCGGCCCACATCTGGTGCTGGCCGACGCCCGCGGTGTAGATGGCGTCCGGCCCGACGATCGCGCTCAGCCGCTCCATGACGTATTGCGGGGCCAGGGAGCCGTCCTCGAACTCGTCATAGCCCAGCGGGTAGGTCTCCCGGTAGGCGTCGAGCTGGGTCCACCACTCGCTGTAGTCGCCCTTGCGGTCCTCGTTGCGCACCGCGGTGATCAGCTCGGAGAGGACCTCCTTGCAGTCGCCCACGATCGGGACGTCCGCGTGCCGGTTCTTGGAGATCTCCGCCGGGTCGATGTCGGCGTGCACGATCTTGGCGTGCGGGGCGAAGGTGGACAGCTCACCGGTGACGCGGTCGTCGAAGCGGACGCCGAGCCCGATGATCAGGTCGGAGCGCTGCAGCGCCCCGACCGCCGGCACCGAGCCGTGCATGCCCGGCATGCCCAGGTGCTGGCGGTGGCTGTCGGGGAAGGTGCCGCGCGCCATGAGCGTGGTGACCACGGGGATGCCGGTCAGCTCGGCGAACTCCATCAGCTCCGCCGCCGCCCGCGCCTTGTGGACGCCGCCGCCGACGTAGAGCACGGGCCGCCTGGCGTCGGCGATCAGCTTGGCCGCCTCCCGGATCTGCTTGGAGTGCGGCCGGGTCACCGGGCGGTAGCCCGGCAGCTGCATCACCGGCGGCCACTGGAAGACCGTCTTGGAGGTGAGCGCGTCCTTGGAGATGTCGACCAGCACCGGTCCCGGGCGCCCCGTCGCGGCGATGTGGAACGCCTCGGCGATGGTCCTGGCGATGTCGGCCGGGTCGGTGACCAGGAAGTTGTGCTTGGTGATCGGCATGGTGATGCCGGAGATGTCGGCTTCCTGGAACGCGTCGGTGCCGATGGCGTTACTGGGCACCTGGCCGGTGATCGCGACGATCGGGACCGAGTCCATGTAGGCGTCGGCGATCGGGGTGACCAGGTTGGTCGCGCCCGGGCCGCTGGTGGCCATGCAGACCCCGACCCTGCCGGTGGCCTGCGCGTAGCCCTGCGCCGCGTGGCCGGCCCCCTGCTCGTGCCGGACGAGCACGTGCCGGACCTTGGCCGAGTCGTAAAGGGGATCGTAGGCGGGGAGAATCGCGCCGCCCGGGATCCCGAACACGGTGTCGACCCCGACGTGCTCCAGCGCTCTGACGAGGGCCTGGGCTCCTGTCATCTGTTCGGTCATCGGCTCGTTCCTTGTATGGCTCAGCAAGTTTGGCGGCATAAAAAATGCCCCATTCCGCCTGGAACGGCGGAGCTGGGGCGGCGCGCAGGTCGAAGTGCTTCGCTATCGGCCTGCGCGCCGGCGAAGTACTACGAGAATCCCACTGTGATGCATGGCTCCACCATGGCCGACAGAGTGTGTCTGCGTCAAATTCATGGGACAGGAGTCTCAAAGTCCGAGATGGCGGACACGGGGCGGACGCCCTCCTCGCCGGGCTCCGCAGTGGCGGGACGGCCGGGGGGTGAGCAAGGACACACCCGTCACCGGCCGCGCCACGCGGCCGGACACCCTGCGGGGACCGGCCGGGAGCGCCGCGCGGGAACAGCCCGACGCCGCGCGAAACCAGCCGGCCGGGCCACGTGGGACGGCCCTGGCCGGTCAGACGCCGCTGTGCAGGCTGGACAGGCTGGTGCGCATGAGCGAGTCGACCCCGCGGGCGGCCATCGGCCGCGCCACCAGGAAGCCCTGCCCCCGGGTGCAGCCCATCTCGCGCAGCAGCTCCAGCTGCTCGGGGCGCTCGATGCCCTCGGCGACCACGATCAGCCCCAGATCGTGGCCGAGCCGTACGATCGTGCGGGTCAGCAGCGTCAGCGTCTCGTCGCGGCCGAGCCCGGACACGAACGACGGATCGATCTTGATCATGTCCACCGGGAGCTGCCTCAGGAACGCCAGTGAGGCGTAGCCGGTGCCGAAGTCGTCGATGGCCAGCCGTACTCCGAGCCGGCGCAGCTCCGACAGCCGGGTGATGGTCTCCTCGGCGTCTTCGACCAGCATCTCCTCGATGACCTCAAGGGTCAGCGCGCTGGGCGGCAGGCCGCTCTCGGCTAGCGCCGACTCGACGGTCTCCACGAAGCGCGGCGCCATGATCTGCCGGGCCGACAGGTTGAGCGACAGCCCGATGTCCCAGGAGGACGCGCGCCAGGCGGCCACCTCCCGGCAGGCCTCACGCAGGATCCACTCGCTCAGCGGGACGATCAGGCCGGTGTCCTCGGCCGGGCCGAGGAACTGCTCGGGCGGCACGAACGCGCTCCCCCGCCACCAGCGCACCAGCGCCTCGACGGCGGTGACGCGCGAGGTGGCCAGGTCCACCACCGGCTGGTACTCGATGGCGAACTGGTTCTCCAGCAGCGCCCGCTGCAGGTCGGCGGCGAGCTCCAGGCGGCGCACCACGTCGGCGTGCATGTGCGCGGCGAACACCTCGACCCGGCGTCCGCCGAGGTCCTTGGCCCTGGCCATCGCCACGTCGGCGTTGCGGATCAGGTCGGCCGAGGACACGTCGTCGTCGGCGAAGGCCACCCCGACGCTCGCGGTCAGCGCCACGTCGCGGTCGGCGACCCGGAACGGTTCGGAGGAGACCGTGCGGACCAGCCGCTCGGCCAGGTCCACCGCCGTCTGGGCGTCCACCGCGGCCTCCAGCAGCACCGCGAACTCGTCGCCGCCCCAGCGGGCCAGGGTGTCGTCGGCCCGTACGGCGGCGCGGAGCCTGCGGGCGGCCTGACCGAGCAGGTAGTCGCCGCTGGCGTGGCCGACCGAGTCGTTGACCGCCGTGAAGCCGTCCAGGTCCAGGAACACCACGACGGCGCTGCTCGCGCCGGGACGGACCAGCACCTCGCGGGTGCGCTCCTCGAAGTAGGCCCGGTTCGGCAGGCCGGTGACGCCGTCGTGGAAGGTCAGGTGGGCGACCTGGTTGCGCAGCGCCTCCTGGTCGCTGACGTCACGGGTGGTGACCAGCAGCAGGTCCTCGCCGCGCACGTGCCGGGTGGCGACCGACTCGGTGGGCCGCCAGGTGCCGTCGGCGGCCCGGACCCGGCAGGCGATCATGCAGGTGCCCGGCGCCTCGACCGGCTCCTCGTCCAGGCTCATCGCGCGCAGCGCCACCTGGATGCCGGGCGCGTCCTCGGGGTGGATGTAGTCGAAGACCGTCCGGCCGACCAGCTCCTCCGGGCGGTAGCCGTAGGTGATCTCGACGCCCTCGCCGATCTCCCGCACCACGCCGTCGTAGTCGCACAGCAGGACCACGTCGCCGGTGCTCTCGGCCAGGTCCTGGAGCTGCCGCTCGCCGAGGTCCACCAGGCGCCGCATCCGGCCCGTCTCCAGCAGCACCACGAACATGCGCACCACCAGGACGCCGACGATCGACGCCGCCACGACGGCCAGGACCACGACCGGCCCCTGCACCCGGCCGCCGAGCACGCGCAGGAGCACAACCACGGTGGCCAGCGCGACGAGGATCAGCGGCAGGGCCGCGATCAGCGAGGAGGCGGCGGGGCCGACGGACGGCCGCCGGTCGTTGTCGGGGTCCATGGCGCGTGCCGTGCGCCGGCTCCACGGGACCGCCGCGAGCAGCAGGAAGGCCGCCGGCGCCGGCCACACCCCGAGCGGCGACGGGGCGTCGCCCACCCGGGCCAGCGCGGTGACCGTCTCGGCCGCCGTGATGGCCCCCAGCACGGCCAGCGCCGCCAGGCCCATCGGCCAGGCCGAGCGCCGGACCGGCACCACCACCGGGCCCACGGCACAGGCGAGGATCAGGCACACCAGCGGCGGGGCGACGGTGACCGCGAAGGTGCCCGCGTCGTCGGCGTGGCGGTAGGCCGGGCCCAGCAGGAGGACCCAGCCGATCACGAAGAGCGAGGCGGCGCACATGTAGGAGTCGGCGAGGTCGCGCAGCAGCGCGCGCCCGTGCGACGGCCGGGTGGCCGACAGGCCGGTGCCGACGGTGAGCATCGCCGTGCCGACGAGGACCACCAGGTCGGCGAAGGTCACGACGAAGGGCGTGCCGTCCGCGAGCGGCCGCACCCCGATCCCGACCAGCCAGGTGACCGAGCCACCGGCCAGCCAGCGCCAGGCCGGCGCCCTGCGCCGGTCGGCGCCCCGCACGACCGCGACGGACAGCGAGACGGCGGCGATCGCGGCGGCGACGACACCCGCCACCGCGCCGACGATCACGGCCGGAGCACCACTGAGAAGGGCGGCAACGAGCCCCACCGCGCCGGTCGCGGCGGCGGCGGTCAGCGCTACCCGGGGGTCACGCCAGCGGATCAATGTCGTCTGCCCATCAGTGTCGGTTCGTCTCGCTTCCGCGACGGCACACGGCCAGTGTGTGCTCTCCGGCCGGTACGGGTGGTGACAACGCCGCAGTCGTCACCGATCTGATAACCATGCGAGCGATCAGGATCGCAGTTAATCACCGTACGCACCGGAGGTCACGAGGCAGCCACGGTCCGGATTCCTTTCCCGGTCGGTACGGACAGCGGTCAGTAAATACCTGGTAGGAACGGGCCAAGAACGTTACAGATCACAGTCAGTATGAGCCGGTAATCAGGTTTTTGAGCGGTTCGCCCGCCAGATATCGCAGGAGCTGGGAGCGGAGGAGCCTCAGCAGGCGCCGCCCGGACGCCGGGGTGCTGCCCGCGACGTGCGGGGTGATGAACACCCCCGGCGCCGTCCACAGCGGATGCCCCGGGGGCAGCGGCTCGGGATCGGTGACGTCGAGCGCGGCCATGATCCGGCCCTTCTCCAGCTCGGTGACGAGCGCGCCGGTGTCCACCACCCCGCCCCTGGCCGCGTTCACCAGCACGGCGCCGTCCTTCATCGCCGCCAGGAAGTCCGCGTCCACCAGCCCGGCGGTCGCGGGGGTGGAGGGGACCAGCAGCACCACCACGTCCGCCCGGGGCAGCAGCTCCGGCAGCTCGTCCTGGCCGTGCACCTGCCCCCGCGCGGTCCTCGCCACCCGGATGACGTCCACCTCGAAACCGTCCAGCCGCCGCTCCAGCGCCTCGCCGATCGAGCCGTAGCCGACGATCAGCACCGTGGAGTCGGCCAGCACGCCGGTGTGGCGGTAGGTCCACTCGCCCTCCCGCTGGGCGGCGGCGAAGCCGGGGAACTCCCGCAGCACGGCGATCATGGCTCCCACCGCCCACTCCGCCGTCCCGGCGTCGTGCACGCCCCGCGCGTTGCACAGCACCGTGCCCTCCGGCAGGTGCGGCCGGTAGGCGTCCACCCCCGCCGTGACGGTCTGCAGCAGACGCAGCCGGGACATCCGGCCGAGCAGCTCCGGCACCCGCGCCACCGTCAGCAGCGGCGGGATCCAGACCTCCACCTCCTCGGCCCCGTCGGGGACCGGCCCGGTGCCGTCGTAGACGACGCACTCCACATCGGGTAGATCGCTCAGGACGTCGGCGGCGGCTTCGGAGGGCACCCAGATCTTCATGGCTGCATTATCCAAGGGAAAGTCCTGGAACCTCCCGCCGTACACAGCGGTATGAATGAAGGAGGAGGTTCGCATGTCCCGGATGGCACAGCTGGCTCCCATCCCGGCCTCGGCCCTGGTGGCGGCTCTGGTGGCGGCGCTGTCGGCAGGATGCTCGGCGCCCTCTGCCGGGTCCGCCGACACGGCGCGGGCCCCGGCCGCCACCGTGACCGGCGCTCCCCCCGGCCGGCCGCGCACCCTGGTGGAGGATCTGGCCGTGCCCTGGGGGGTGGCGTTCCTGCCCGGCGGCGACGCCCTGGTGGCCGAGCGCGACACCGCCCGGCTGCTGCGGGTCACCGCGGCCGGGAGGACCACCGAGGTCGGCACGGTCGACGGCGTCCGCCCCGACGGCGAGGGCGGCCTGCTGGGCGTGGCGGTCTCCCCCACCTTCGAGAAGGACCGCCTGGTCTTCCTCTACTTCACCTCCGCCCGGGACAACCGGATCGTGCGCTACCGCTACGACCGGGGCCTGACCGGCGCCACCGTGATCCTCGACGGCATCCCCAAGGGCGCCATCCACAACGGCGGCCGGCTGGCCTTCGGCCCCGACGGATATCTCTACGCCACCACCGGCGAGACCGGGGACAGGGCCCTGGCCCAGGCCCTCGGCTCGCTGGCCGGCAAGGTCCTGCGCATGACACCGGACGGCAGGCCCGCCCCCGGCAACCCGTTCGGGAACGTCATCTGGAGCTACGGTCACCGCAACGTCCAGGGCCTGGCCTGGGACCCGTCCGGCCGCCTGTACGCCAGCGAGTTCGGGTCCGACGCGTTCGACGAGATCAACCTCATCAGGAAGGGCGGCAACTACGGCTGGCCGGAGGTCGAGGGCGTCGGCGGCGGCTCCCGCTACGTCGACCCGGTCGTCACCTGGAGCACCGACGAGGCGTCCCCCTCCGGCATGGCCTACGCGGACGGCTCCCTCTGGGTCGGCGCCCTGCGCGGCGCCAGGCTCTGGCAGGTCCCCCTCGCCGCCGACGGCACGGCCGGGACCCCCGTAGCCAGGTTCGAGGGCCGGTACGGCAGGCTCCGCGCGGTCGCCGCCGCACCCGGCGGCCTTCTGTGGATCGGCACCAGCAACAAGGACGGCCGCGGCACCCCCCGCCCGGGAGACGACCGCCTTCTCGTCGTGACGCCGTAGCGTCCGCGGGGCCGGGCCGCGCGTGCCCGCACGCACGGCCGGCGGGCCCCGGGAGCGCGTGCGTGAACCGCCGCGCGCGGCCGGCGGGCCGCGGGACTACTCGTCCTGGCCGTCCTGGGCGGGGGTGTCGGCCTGGTCGTCCTGGGTGGGGGTGGCGGCGGGGACGCACTTGAGGTCGGTCTCGGGCTTGTAGACGGTCTTCTCCGTCTCCCGCTTGACCTCCTTGCCGTCCTGCTTGAAGATCCGGGTCACGTCGATCGTGAAGCCCTGCTGGCCGGCCATCGGGATGCACCCGGGGCCGCTGTCGGTCGCGCTCTTGAACGGGGTGAGGTCGTAGCGCTCGGAGGAGATCGACTCGATGTCGTAGCGCTTGGTGCTCCAGAAGGCGACCGTGACCCCGGTGTCGGTGTAGGAGGTCTTCACCAGCACGCCGTACTTGGAGTCGTTCTTCCAGCGGAAGTCCGGCGCGGGCCAGGAGACCGTGGACTCGCGGCCGGCCGGGTAGCGGGAGATGTAGAACTCGTGCGCCACGTGCTGGACGTCTTCGAAACCGCCGAAGAACACCGCGTTGTACATGGTGGTGACGAACTGGGAGATGCCGCCGCCCACCGAGTCGACCAGCCGGCCGCCCTGGATCATCGGCGCCGGGACGAAGCCCCGGGCCGTGTCGCGCTGGCCGATGACGCCGTTGAGCGAGAAGGTCTCGCCGGGCTTGACCAGGTAGCCGTCCAGGAGCTTGGCGATCGTGCGGATGTTGGTCACCCGGGGCAGGCAGCAGTCGTACGGGGTGGTGAACTCGCTGACCTTCTCCTTGATGCCGAGCTTGCGCGCCTCGGCCTCGGAGATGCGGGGCTGGACGGTCGTGAGGGTGACGGGGACGGTCCGGCTGCCGCCCTCGGCGACCAGCCGCGCCACGTCCTCGGCGAGCCTGCCGTCGTCGATCCCCTTGCCGCTGCGGCCGGGGACCAGCTCGGGCCTGGCGCCGACGATCCGGAAGGTGGGCTCCCGGGGGGCCAGGGCCGGGTCGACGAGCTTGCCCTCCACGGTCGCGACCGCGTTCGTGGCGTCGAACACCGGCCGCATGCCGCCGGAGTTGTCGGGCTCGAAGGACAGGTGGGCGGCGAGGGTCTCCACCGGGAGCTGGGCCCGCCTGCCCGCGTGGGTCAGGGTGAGCGGGCCGGACAGGGCCTTGTCCGCGTCGGCGGCGGTCTCCTTGACGACCTCGGCCGTCACCCTGGGCTTGATCACCGAGACGGGCAGCTCGACCTCGCCGGCCGGCCCCAGGAAGGCTTTCCCGATGGCCCGGGCCGCGGCCTCCCGCTCCAGCTCACGGCCGTCGCGGGGGGTCACCGCGACCGGTTTGACGCCCTCGAAGGTGACCGCGCCCTCGCGGACCTTGAGGTCGATCTTCTTGGCCAGGGCCGTGACGGTGCTCTGCATCCGCTCGGGGTCGACGGAGACCTTGGGGCTCAGCTCGGTGGTGCCGGTCAGTGCCCGCCAGACCTCCATCGGGGTGGGGAAGCCGCTGGAGACCTGGTCGATGGTGGCGACGACGTCGAACTCCAGCCCGGCCTTCCCGGGATCGATGGAGTATTTCCTGCCCGCCGCCCGCAGGATCATCTGCTCGCCCGCCTCGCCGGGCAGCCGGTCCCTGAGCTTGTCGGCCGCCTCGGTCGCGGTCAGGCCGCCGATGTCGACGCCGTGGACGCGGGTGCCGGGCAGCATCTTGCCGGACATCACGACGGCGGGCACGGCGTAGGCGAGGCCGGCCAGCAGCAGCAGGAGCGTGACGGCGACGGCGATTCTGCGGCCCCGGCGACGGCGTGGCGGATCCTCGTAACGGGGCGAATCCGGCTGCCGGGCCTCTCCGTCACCGCCGGGCGGGGGCTCCTCGCGCGGGGACCGCTGCGGGAGGGGCCGCTCGGGCGGGGTGGCCATCTGCCAGGGCTGGGGCGGCGCGGCCGCGGGCGGCAGCCCGGCCGGCCCGGTGCCGGGCCCGGGGGGCCGGCCGAACCCGGAGGGTCCCCCGGGCCGGTCGCCTCCGGAGGGGCCGAAGATGTCGGGCGAGACGCCCGGCGGGAGCCGCGACCCGCCCTTGGGCCGCTCGCCGGGAGGCTGGCCGGGATCGCGGGCGCCCGGCCGGACCGGGCGCGAGGGGAGGGGCACCGCCGCGAACGGGTCCGTCGGTGGGTCTATCGACGCTCCGGCGTTCCGCACGGCCTCCGGTACCTCCTGCTGCTCTGCGATTTTTACCGGTGTCAACCCTAAACCAGATCCATCGGCCGAGGCCCGAAAAGCAGTAACGAATCAGCCCGTCCACCGGTAACGGTGCTCGGGCCGCCCGGCGGTGCCGTATTTCGGCCTCAGCTCGGCCTGGCCCGCCGCGCACAGATACTCCAGGTAGCGGCGGGCGCTGACCCTGGACAGCCCGGTGAGCGCCGCCGCCTCGGCCGCCGACACGTCGGTGCCGGTCTCCCTGAGCGCGTCGGCGACCAGACCGCAGGTGGTGGCCGACAGTCCCTTGGGCAGCGGCGGCGGCCCTCCCCTGGCCGCGCCGAAGAACCGGTCCACCTCGTCCTGGCGGACCTCGGACCCGACGGCGGCCAGTTGCCTGCGGGTGACGGCGTACTGGCCGAGGCGCTCGGTGAGCGCCCCGGCGGTGAAGGGCTTGATCAGGTAGTTCACCGCGCCGCCGCGCATGGCCGCGCGGACCGTGTCCACGTCGCGCGCGGCGGTGATCACCAGGACGTCGACCGGGTGGGACACGCCCCTGAGCGTCGTGAGGACGTCGAGTCCGGACATGTCCGGCAGGTAGATGTCCAGCAGCACCAGGTCGGGGCGGTGCTCGGCGACCGCCGCGACCGCCGCCCTGCCGGTGTGCACGGCGTCGACCACCGTGAACCCGGGCACCCGGGCCACGTAGCCGCTGTGGATCCTGGCCACCATGAAGTCGTCGTCCACGACGAGCACGCGGATCATCGCGGCGCCCCCCGGTCCGCGGTCCCACCGGGCCCACCGGTCCGCCCGGTCGGCCCGGTCGGCCCGGCCCGCCCGTTGTCCCCCCGCCCGGCCGCCCGCGGCGGGGTCCCGGCCGGCCCGTCGTCCCCCCGCCCGGTCCGCCCGTCGCCTCCCCGCCCAACCGGTCCGGCCGCCCGCGGCGGGGCCCCGGCCGGGTCCTCGCGCCGGGGCAGCAGGGCCGTGAAGACGGCGCCGTCGGCGTTGTGCACCCGCACCCAGCCGCCCCGGCGCGAACACGCCTGGCGGGTCAGGGCCAGGCCGAGACCGCGCGGGCCCGCGTGTGCGATTTTGGTGGTGAAGCCCTCGCGGAAGACCTCCTCGGCCAGGCCGGGAGTGATCCCCGGCCCGGAGTCGCCGACCCGGACGTGCAGGCCGTCGGTCTCGGCGCGGACCGAGACCTCGACCGTGCCGCCGACCTCCTCCAGCGCGTCGAGGGCGTTGGCCACCAGGTTGCCCACCACCAGCACCGCGTCGTGGGGGTCGCCGAGCATGCCCTCCTCCACCCGGGAGTCCTCGGCGAGCACCAGGGACGCGCCCCGCTCGGCCGCCTCGGCCGACTTGGCCAGCAGCAGCGCGGCCAGGGTCGGGTCGGCGACCTTCTCCCGGATGCCGGACGCGTACCGGCCGTAGGCCTCGGAGGTCTGGGTGATGTAGTTGACGGCCGTCTCGTGCTCGCCGAGCTCCAGCAGGCCGACCACGGTGTGCATCCGGTTGGCGAACTCGTGGGCCTGGGCGCGCAGCGCGTCGGTCGTGCTGCTGGCCTGGTCGAGCTCGCGCGCCAGCCGTACCAGCTCGGTCCGGTCGCGCAGGGTGACCACCCAGCCGCTGGGCTGCTCGCGGACCGCCACCGGGGTCCGGTTGAGCACGAGCACCCGGTCGCGGTGGAGCACCACCCGGTCGTCGCCGGGGTCCGCGCCGTCCAGCACGTCCCGCATCCGGTCCGACAGGGGCATCTCGCGCAGCTCCCGCCCGACGTCGTGGGCCGAGAGACCGAGCAGGTCGCGGGCCGCGTCGTTGACCAGCGTCACCCTGCCCTGGAGGTCGAGGGCCAGCACACCCTCCTTCACGCCGTGCAGCACGCCCTCGCGCTGTTCGAGCAGGGCGGCGATCTCCCGGGGCTCCAGTCCGAAGGTCTGGCGGCGGACCCGCCGGGCGATCAGCCCCGCGGCCGCCGATCCGGCGAGGAGCACGGCGAGCACGGTCCACAGCAGCGGCGGCAGCGCCGAGCCGAGCTCCTCGGCGACGGTGTCCTGGAGCACCCCGACCGAGGCCAGGCCGATGACCCGGCCGGAGGAGTCGAAGATCGGCGCCTTGCCGCGCACGGAGCGGCCGAGGGTGCCGGTCTGGATGCCGGTCCAGGTCCGGCCGCTGGTCAGGATCTCCGAGCCGTCGGTGGACAGCCGCTTGCCGATCAGGGCCGTGTTGGGGTGCGCGTAGCGGATCTGCTCCCGGTTGGCGATCACCACGTAGTCGGCGCCGGTGGCCGCCTGCACCCCCGCCGCGATCGGCTGCAGGCTCACCTCCGGCCGGGGCCGGGTGAACGCCTCGCGGACCTGGGGCAGCCCGGCGACGGACTCGGCGATCGCCAGCGCGCGCTGCTGGTACTGCCGGTCGAGCTGGCTGCGGGTGTGTTCCATCCAGACGCCCGCCGTTCCGCCCACCGCGAGGAAAACGATCACCGTCTGCAGCATGAACAGCTGGGTGCCGAGGGAGGCGTTGAGAATGCGTCGCACGAGTGAACTCCCTGGTCAGGGACCATGAAAGCAGCTGGAGATAACAGCGCGGTCGCGGCGGCCGTGACCGGCGCGACCAATACGACCGATACGACGGCAAGCTCGCAAAGGATCGACACCGTTATCTGGGACGCTCAGCATCCTCACCACGCTTTTCTTCAAGCTGTTTGGAGTTGACCATGCGTCTTCGGAGACTCGCCGCCCTGGCGGCCCTGTCCCTCGCCGCCCTCACCGCGTGCGGCTCGGGGGCGGGCTCGGGCTCCAGCGTCGGCACGCTGAAAATCATGGCCCCGGCCTCGCCCGGCGGCGGCTGGGACCAGACCTCCCGCACCGCGGAGCAGGCCATCACCTCGGCGGACCCGTCCCGCAAGGTGGAGGTCTACAACGTCCCCGGGGCGGGCGGCACCATCGGCCTGGCCCAGCTCGCCGGGGAGAAGGGCAACGGCAACCTGCTGATGACCATGGGCCTGGTCATGCTCGGCGCGGTGGAGCAGAACAGGTCGAAGGTCACGCTGGCCGAGACCACGCCCATCGCGAAGCTGACCGAGGAGTACGAGATCATCGTGGTCCCGGCCGCCTCGCCGTACAAGTCGCTGGCCGACCTGGTGACGGCGTGGAAGGCCGGACCGGCGAAGATCGCGATCGCGGGCGGCTCCGCCGGCGGCACCGACCACATCGTGGCGGGCCTGATGGCCAAGGCCGCCGGGATCGACCCCAAGCAGGTCAACTACATCGCCCACTCCGGCGGCGGCGAGGCGCTCAACGCGCTGCTGGGCAACAAGGTCGCGATGGGCGTCTCCGGCATCGGCGAGTTCGCCGAACACGTGAAGTCCGGCAAGCTCCGGGCCCTCGGCGTGACCTCGCCGGCCCGCCTCGACAGCGTCGACGCGCCCACCCTGAAGGAGGGCGGCCTGGACGTCGAGCTGGCCAACTGGCGCGGGTTCGTGGCCCCGCCCGGACTGGACGACGCCGCCAAGAAGACCCTGACCGACCTGGTCACCAAGATGCACGACTCGCAGGCGTGGAAGGACGCGGTGGCCAAGAACGGCTGGATCGACTCCTTCCAGACCGGCCGGCAGTTCGCCGACTACCTCGCGGCCGAGCAGGCCAAGGTCAAGACCATCATCGCGGAAATGGGACTCGTCTCCTGATGTACTCCACCGAAGATCCGGCCGGCGCCACCGAGCGTGGCGCCGCCCCGGCGCACTCATGGCGGCGGCCCGAGCTCGTCCTGGCGCTGATCGTCCTCGGGCTGGGCGCGTTCGTGATCCTGGGGACCGCGGACGTCAGCGCCGCGGGCTCCTCGCTCGGGCTGGGGCCCCGGTTCTTCCCGGTCCTCGTCGGCTCGGCGCTGCTGCTGATCGGGCTGTGCTACGTGATCGACGTGATCCGGGGCGGCCACGGCGACCCCGAGGAGAGCGAGGACGTCGACGCCGGCGCCCGGGCGGACTGGCGGACGGTCGCGCTGGTGAGCGTGATCTTCCTGGCCTTCGCCGGGCTGCTGGACCTGCTCGGCTGGATCATCGCGGGGGCGCTGCTCTTCTTCGGCCTCTCCGTGGTGCTCGGGGCCACCCGGCGCCTGCACGCGGGTGTGATCGCGATCGTGCTGTCCACGGTCACCTACCTGGCCTTCGTCAAGGGCCTGGGCGTGACGCTGCCCGCGGGGCTGCTGTCGGGGGTGGTCTAGGTGGAGTCGTTCCAGCTCCTGATGGAGGGGTTCGCGACCGCGCTGACCCCGGTCAACCTGCTCTACGCGCTGGTCGGGGTCACCCTCGGCACGCTGGTCGGCGTGCTCCCCGGCATCGGCCCGGCCATGACGGTGGCGCTGCTGCTGCCGATCACCTTCACCGTCCCCCCGGCCAGCGCGTTCATCATGTTCGCCGGCATCTACTACGGCGGCATGTACGGCGGGTCGACCACCTCGATCCTGCTCAACACGCCCGGTGAGAGCTCCTCGATGATCACCGCGCTCGAGGGCAACAAGATGGCCAAGCGCGGCCGGGCCGCCCAGGCGCTGGCCACCGCCGCGATCGGCTCCTTCGTCGCGGGCACGATCGCCACCGGGCTGCTGGTCGTCGCGGCCCCGCTGGTGGTGGACTTCGCGATCTCCTTCGGCCCCGAGGACTACTTCGCGCTGGCCGTCCTGGCCTTCACCGCGGTGTCGTCGGTGCTGTCGCGCTCGGTCGTGCGCGGGCTGGCCTCGCTGGGGCTCGGCCTGGTCATCGGGCTGATCGGCATCGACCAGCAGACCGGTCAGGCGCGGCTGACCCTGGGCGTGCCGCAGCTGCTCGACGGCATCGACGTGGTGATCGTCGCGGTCGGCCTGTTCGCGCTGGGCGAGGTGCTCTACGTCGCCTCCCGGCTGCGGCACAGCGAGCCGGAGGTCATCCCGGTGGGCCGGGCCTTCCTCGGCCGCTCCGACTGGTCGAGGTCCTGGCGGCCGTGGCTGCGCGGCACCGCGCTCGGCTTCCCCTTCGGGGCGCTGCCGGGCGGCGGCGCGGAGATCCCCACCTTCCTGTCGTACTCGATCGAGAAGCGCCTGGCCCGCGGGACCGCCCGCGAGGAGTACGGCAAGGGCGCCATCGAGGGCGTCGCACGAGTCGCCCGGCCCAATGGACGAGCGCCTCCTTCGGGGAGCCTTGGGAGAGGATCGTGGTGACCGAGCGCAGGAGCTCGCCGGTCGTCGGGT
>NZ_JBSFPS010000043.1:0-45038 GCF_053588315.1 Streptosporangium sp. NPDC003464
GTCGTCGAAGTCAATGGCGAACGGGTCGCCGAGTTCGCGGAGGTCGTCCCAGAGGGCACGGAGGCGGCGGATCATCGGGTCGTCTCCGCCGTCTGCTCGTAGCGGAGATAGGCGGGCGCGTTCGGCACCTGCATGGCCAGGGCCGGGTCAGCGAGGGTCTCGGCGTGCCGGGCAGCCTGCTGCTCCAGCCAGGCGACGGCGGGGTCGGGGTGAGTCACAGCAGGGTCAGCTCCTCGTCGCCTTTGCAGGGCGGGCAGGTCGGGACGGTGATATCCGCGGGGATGGGCTGCCAGAGTTCGGCCGGGTCGGTGGTGTCGAGGCCGCACTCAGTGCGGTCACCGGCCGGGATATGGCCGTACGTCAGCGGCCGGCGGGAAGGTCGGGGCGAGGGGATGGGCGCGGGCCGGCCGGCGTCGCGTACTGCTGGAGCCATGGCAGCGTGCGGGTGCGGGGTTCGGCCGCAGATGCGCACCAATCCGAACAATCCGCTGCGCTCTGATCCGGGTGCGGGCATGCTGATCAGCGGTAAGGGCGGCCCGGCCGGTGGCGGATCGCGCGGGGGTTCGGCGGCGTTCGAGCGCCTGGCCGAACACCGCCGAGACCGCCGAGACCGCCGAGACCGACGAGGCCGGGGATGCCGGGGATGCCGGATGAGCGCGCGTCCCCGGAGGACCGGGGACGCGATGGGAGAACGGAGCCGCGACGATGCCCGCACAGTCTCCGCAGCCACCCGGCGGCGCGCCTGGCGGAGGCCAGGTGGATCCGGCGGCCGTGCACACCCTGGCCGAACTGGTCGCAGCGCTGCAGGTGCTGCGGGCGTGGCGCTCCTACGAGGCCCTGGACAGGGCGGTCGGGCCGGGCGACCGGCTGCCGAAGAGCACGCTCAACGGTCTGCTCAGTACCGGCCGATCAACGGTGGAGACGTTCGAGCTGTTCCTGCGAGCCTGCGACGTGCCGCGTGAGCAGCGGGCCGCCTGGCGGGCGGCGCGGGAACGCGCGCTGAGCGAGGTGCCGCCGGAGCTGGCCGGCGTGGTACGGGTGGAGCGGTCCGATCCGCGCAGGTTGGGAGTGCACGCCGCGATCGACACCCCCGGCGCGACCGACGACCTGCCGGTCTACGTCGAGCGGGACGTCGACGCCGGTCCGCGCGGGATGTGCGCTCTGGTCGGCCGGGCCGCCGAGCGAGGCGGGCTGGTGGTCCTGGTCGGCTCTTCTTCGGTCGGCAAGACCCGCTGCGCCTATGAGGCGGTCCGTGAGGTGGTGCCGCAGTGGTGGCTGCTGCACCCGTCCGATGCCGAGCACGTCCGCCAGGCCGCGGCGACAGCTCCGGCGCGGTTGGTGGTGTGGCTGGACGAGCTGCAGCGCTACCTGGGCGGCCCGGCCGGGCTGAACGCCGGCACCGTCCGTACCCTGCTGGGTGCCGGGGCGGTGCTGGTGGCCACGCTCTGGCCCGACCGGTACGCCGCCTATACCGAATTGCCCAAGTCTGGACAGCCCGACCCGCACGCCGCCGAGCGGGAACTGCTGGGGCTGGCCGATGTGGTGCACCTGGAGGCCCGGTTCAGCGCCGCCGAGCGTGAACGCGCCCAAACCGCCGCCCGAGCAGGCGACCGGCGGATCGCACTGGCACTGAAATCGACCGACTACGGTCTCACCCAGGTCATCGCCGCCGCCCCGCAGCTGGTCGACCGCTGGCGCGGCGCCGACCCCTACGCCGCCGCGGTGCTGAACGCCGCCGTCGACGCTACCCGAGTGGGCGTGCGCTCCCCGCTGACTGCCGACCTGCTGCGGGACGCCGCGCCCGGCTACTGCGATGCTCGCCAGCGCGCCGGCGCGCCGCCCAACTGGTTCGAGGCCGCCCTGGCCTATGCCACGCAGGAGCTCAACGGCGCGGCCGCCGCCCTGGCCCCCGTGGCAGCCCCGGGCACCATGGGCCGCGCAGACGGGTATCTGGTCGCCGACTACCTGCGGCAGCACGCCGGAGGGCTGCGCCGCATGCTCAAGGTGCCGGCCAGCACCTGGCAGGCCCTGTCCGATCATCTGACCGACCCCGGCGACCAGGGCCGCACCGGCGCAGCCGCGCAGAGTCGGCTGCTGTACCGGTATGCCGAACCCCTGCTCCGGCATGCGACCGACGCCGGCGACGAGATCGCCTCGGGCTGGCTGGTCGCGCTGCTGGTCTGGCAGGAGCGGATGGGGGAGGTGCGTGCCCGTGCCGATGCCGGCGATGAGACCGCCGCCAAGCGGCTGGCCAACCTGGCGAAGGGACGGACAAGTGAAGAGGAGTTGCGCGCCGGCATCGACGCCGGCAACAAGACCGCCTTCGTCTTTCTGACCGAAGACCTGGTCGGGTTCGGTCGGATGGAGGAGGCCGTCGAGTTCCTACGCCCCCACATTGCTGGCAACGGATACGCCGCCAAGCGGCTGGCCGAGCTGCTGGAACACCAGGGCCAAGCGGAAGAGGCTATCGAGGTTCTGCGTGCCCGCGCTGAGGCTGCCGGGTACACCGACATTGGGCTGGCCAATCTGCTGGAAAGAATGGGCCGGATGGAGGAGGCCATCGAGATCCTGCGCGCCCGAAGTGACAACGGATACGCCGCCAAGCGGCTGGCCGAGCTGCTGATCGTGCAGGATCAGGTGGAGGAGGAAGTACGCGCCCGCGCCGACACCGGCGATGAGAGCGCCGCCAAGCGGCTGGTCCAACTGCTGGCCTGGCACGGCCGCGTGGAGGAGTTGCGCGCCCGCGCTGAAGCCGGCCACTGGTTTGCCGCCATGCGGCTGATCGACCTGCTTCTCGGACAGGGCCGCGTGGGAGAAGCCATCGAGATCCTGCGCGCCCAGGCCGACGCCGGCGACGAGGCCGTCGACGAGCGGCTGGTCGATCTGCTGCTCAGGCAGGGCCAGACGGAGGAGGTATGTGCACGCGCCGACGCCGGCGACGAGCTTGCCGCCTTGCGGCTGGTCGAGTATCTGGTCTGGGAGGGCCAGGCGGATGAAGCCATCGAGGTTCTGCGCGCCCGTGTCGACGCCGGCCAGTGGAACGCCGCCGAGCGGTTGGTCGAGCTGCTGGAAAGGCAGGGCCAGGGAGAGGAGGCGGAGCGGTTGCGCCGTTTCGGGCTGTCGGCGGACGACTGAGCCGCGGCACCATTGCGGAGATCTCGCTCGACACGAGTCTTACCGACACCCCATCTATGGCGAATCCTCCTGGTATGCCTGTCTGGCCGCTCGGGTCGTCTTTGAGGGGCTGGTCGCAACGTGGTCTCCTACGGGGCCCGCGATGTGTCGGCGTGGGGTGCGGGGTATTCTCCGCCACCCACGATGACCTCGGCGGCCGGGGACTGAACTGGAGCGACATCCACCGCGTCCGGCCCCGAGCTCAGCTGACCTGCCCCGTCTGCGCAGGGCGCATGCACGCCAAGATCGGCCCAGCCCTCGATACCTGTGGTTCTTCGCCCACGATGTGGCCGACCCGGACTGCCCCTACAGCAGCGAGTCACCCGAGCACCTCTGTCTCAAAACTTCTTCGCCCGTCTCTCCCAACAGGCAGGCAAAACCGACCTTCGACCAAACTGTCACTTCGGTGGCCCGCTACCGAGCCGCAGGGCCACCGGAAGCGGGCCGCGCGCTCGGGTGGGCGGGTCAGCCGAGCTTGAGCAGCAGTTCGGTGAGCTCGGCCGACATGGTGATCATGCAGTCGTGGCCCGTCTCCAGTTCCCATACCTGTGCCGGGCTGCCGTTGGGCTGTATCGCTGGGACGGGCCGCCGCTTGATGCCCTCCGGTACGTCGGCGACGCAGTGAATGTGCGTCCGCGGAATCGTGCGCACGACCGGGTTGTCCAGCCGGACCGGTTGCCGGAAGCAGAGCACCGACTGATCCGACAACATCGCCCGCAGCCACGCCACGTCCGTCGGGTCGGTGACCCCGAACAGGCCCAGGGGCGGCGGCAACTCAGGCATCGGCGGGATCCGCCAGCCGATCTCGGACTCCGCGGCGCGGTCGATGAGGGCCTGGGTCACGGGATGCACATCCACCGCGCTCTCGCCATCCTCCGGGACCATCGCGTCGAGATAGACCAGATGGGCGATCCGATCCGGGATTCGGTTGGCGGCCGACGAGATGACCAGCCCGGCGTAGCTGTGGCCCACCAGGATCACGTCGGTGAGGCCCTCCTCGGTGATCAGCCTGACGATGTCGTCGACGTGCGTGTCCAGCCCTACCTCGGGGCCGAGCAGATGCGCCTTGTCGCCGTGGCCGGTCAGCGACGGCGCGACCACCCGATGCCCGGTCGATGCCAGCAACGGGACCACCCGCTCCCAGCATTGCCCGCTGTGCCAGGCCCCGTGTACCAGCAAATATGTTGACATGGTGTAGCTCCTCGCTCGTGGAAGGGGCCACCGGCCGATTTCGCCGCTGTTCGTCCCGGAAGCGAGGTTTCCGCTCACCCGCTGACGGAGCCAGAGCCCCCGCGATCCTGGGGGTGACAGGACCAGGCACGCATGAAGGTGCGCGAATTACAGTGGGGACGTGAGCGACGAATTCAACCTCCTGGGCGATTACGTACGCGCCCGCCGGGAGCTCGTCACTCCTGAACAGGCCGGCATCCT
Organism: Streptosporangium sp. NPDC003464; assembly: GCF_053588315.1. Classification (NCBI taxonomy): domain Bacteria; kingdom Bacillati; phylum Actinomycetota; class Actinomycetes; order Streptosporangiales; family Streptosporangiaceae; genus Streptosporangium; species Streptosporangium sp. NPDC003464. The sequence continues at coordinate 4,606 of NZ_JBSFPS010000043.1, forward strand.
CTCCGTGGGCGTACGGCGCGTGTCGGGCCTGCGCCGGGAGGAGGTCGCGATGCTCGCCGGCATCAGCGCCGACTACTACCTGCGCCTGGAGCAGGGCCGCGACCGCAACCCCTCCGCGCAGGTCCTCGAGTCCCTCGCCCGCGTGCTGCAGCTCGACGACGGCGCAACGGCTTACCTGCTACGCCTCGGGGCGGGAAAATCCCAGCGGCGACGGCGGCGGCCCCGGAAGGAGACCGTCCCTCCAGGCGTCGCCAAGCTCGTCATCACGCTTCCGCTCCCCGCGTACGTGGAGGGCCGCTACTTCGACGTCCTCGCCGCCAACACGCTGGCAACCGCTCTGTCGCCGCGACTCGCGGCGGGAGGCAACCGCCTGCGGGACGTGTTCCTCGACCCCGCCGAGCAGGCCCTCTACCCGGACTGGGAGGACGCCGCGCAGGGCATGGTCGCCGGCTTCCGCGAGTCCGTCGGCACCGACACGGACGACCCCCGATTCATCGGACTGGTCGGCGAGCTCTCCCTCGCCAGCCCTCGCTTCAGCAGGCTCTGGGCCCGCCACGACGTGAACACATGCGAAGGCACACCCAAACACATCGACCACCCCCAGGTCGGTGGCCTGTGGCTGAACCGGGAGAGACTGGGCGTCAGCGGCGCGACAGGGCAGACGCTAGTCGTCCTCCACCCGGACCCCGGCACCGACAGTGCCGACAAGCTGGCGCTCCTCGCGTCCATCACGCGGACATGACCCCACCCATGCTCAGGCGCTGGCGGCCAGGGGCAGGAGAGTCGAAGGGCCGCATCCTGGTGACGCATAGTCGGCGCAGAGACGCTGCACCATGCCCAGTCAACGTTCACCGGTGAGCCTCAGGAGGCTGAGCTGAACCTGGTGACGGCCCAGAGTGATCGCAGGTGGCGGCGATCGGCCTCTGGCCATATCCGGGTCAGATGCTCCAGGGCTATCCGTAGTCCGCTCTGCGCCCTTGAGGCCGAGTTCGTCCCGTCGGGTTGCCCAGCGACCGCGTACTGGAATCATCGACCTGAGGTCGGACCAGTCGATCAGCGCATGGCCGCCCCTGACATCCCGGTGACGATTTTCGCTGACAGAAAATGACGAAACCCCGGGTCGGCGAACTGACGCATCCCATCCGCTCTGGAGACCAACCTGACCGGGCGCATCACCGCCCTGAAGACCGCTCGGGCATCCTCTTGGAGGTCGTGTCGGACCGAGACCGGGCACCGACGGCCGCAGTGCCCTGCCCAAAGCCGTGAACTGTGGGAACGTCAGTCCAGGGAAGTCCGTGCAAACAGCCTCGACACAACGGATCTCAATTATTGAATTTAAATTTCTGGAAAATCGGAAATGCTACCCTGGCGGGGTGTGGAAGAGCGGGGCGCGGTGACGCCGTGTAAGCACTGTGGGGCGCCGATCGAGCAGCGTCCGGGGCGGGGGCGCCCGCGGGCGTACTGCCCGCAGGGGAACTGCCAGGCGGCGGCCAAGCGGGAGCGGGAGATCAAGCGCGCGACGCCGGGGCTGGAGGGGGCGCTGGTCCGGGCCGAGGAGTTCTACGAGCGCATGGAGCGAGGGATGGCGGCGGCGATCGCGCCGCTGGCGCAGGTGCTGGCCGAGGAGCTGAGCCCTGCCGGGGTCGAGGCGAAGGTGAGCGCCGTGCAGGCCGAGGCCCACACCCGCATCGCCATCGCCCGCACCGAGCGGGAGCAGGCGTTCGAGCAGGTACGGCTGGCGCGCGAGGCCACCGGACACGCGCGCCGGGAGCGTGACGCGATGGCACGGCAGGTGGAGGAGGCCAACGCCGAACGGGACACCGCGCTGGCCGACGCCGAGACCGCCAGGGAACAGGCGCTGGCCGCCTTGCACGAAGCGGCCGCCACGGAGCGCCTGGCCAGGAACGCCGAGCATGAGGCCAGGCGGAGGGCCGAGCGGGCCGAGATGGCCAGGGACGCGGCGGTGCGGGAGATGGCCGAGCGGGTGGAGGCGGCCGAGGCGGGAGCGGAGCAGGCCCGGGCGCAGGCCGCGGGGGAGCGGCGGCAGGCCGAGCAGGCACGCGCGGAGCGGGACCAGGCCCAGAGGGCGGCCGGCGCCGCCGAGGAGGCGCGGGCCGAGGCCGAACGGGCCGCCGCGGCCTCGGCCGCCCGGGCCCAGGCGGCCGAGGCCGAACGGGACCGGGCGATGGCCCGGGCCGACGCCGAGACTCGGGCGCGCGGTGAGGCGGTGGCCGAGGCGGCCGAGGCCCGGGCCCAGGCGGTCCGGGCGGAGAAACAGGCCGCCGAAGCCGACAGGCGTACGGCGCGGCGGCTGGCCGAGGCGGACAGGCGCACGGCCAGGAAGATCTCCGAAGCGCAAGATCTCGCCGCGGTGAAGGCGAGCGAGGCGCAGGCCGAGCGGGACGAGGCGCGGATGCAGCTGGCCATGGAGCAGATGAGACTCTCCGACCTGCGTGAGCAGCTGGAGACGCTGCGCGCCGAGGCCGCCCAGCTGCGGGAGCGGGCGGTGGCGGCGGAACTGCGCGCCGGGTCCAGCCGGGCTCCGAGCCCGGCTGGTCCGGGCGGCTGACCTCTCGGGGGACACGTCCTCGTCCGCAACGCTGCGGCTGTGCGGGAACGCGCCATATGACGATCTCTCGATCCGGACGGCATGGCACACAAAGGAGAAAAAGCGCCATTTGCCCAAGTTGGCCGCTTCTCCGGGAGGCGTCCTTGGGACGGGCCACCTCCGTGGCGCTGCCTCAGCCCACCGAGGGTGCCGCCGGGGACGTCCGAGGTGGCCGGGCAGCGCGAGTCGGGCGGCCTGGAGCGTCACGGACGTAGTAGCGGCCTCCAGGTGCGCTTGAAGGCCGCTACGGCGTGCCAAGTCGCCGCCGCGGGACCGCCGCGGACCCGGCTGCGGGCCCGATCCGCGACAGTCCACAGGGAAAGGGCCCAGGTTAAACGCCGAGATCGACAGGGTAGACCTGGGCATATTTGGGGGCGTTCCCGGCGAAGCCGGACACGGGGGACCATTCGGGGGGCACGATGCGAGCGTTCGTGATGAAGGAGATCGGACAGGTCGGCTTGATGGACAAACCCGTCCCGCGACCAGGTCCGCTGGATGCCGTCGTACGGACGACCACCGCCCTGATCTGCACGTCGGACTCCCACACCGTCAATGGCGGCATCGGGCCGCGGGAGAACTTGACACTCGGCCACGAGGGCGTCGGCGTGGTGCACGAGGTGGGCGGCGAGGTGACGGCCTTCCGGCCGGGCGACCGGGTCCTGGTGGGCGCCATCACCCCCGACTGGGGCGATCTCGCCTCTCAAAACGGCCATCCGTCACAGTCCGGCGGACCGCTCGGAGGGTTCAAGTTCGCCAATTCCAAGGATGGGGTCTTTGCCGAGTATTTCCACGTGAACGAGGCCGACGCCAACCTGGCGAAGATCCCCGACGGCGTCCCCGACGAGATGGCTGTCTACTGCGCCGACATGCTCTCGACCGGGTTCATGGGCGCGGAGAACGGCAACATCCCCATCGGCGGGACGGTCGCCGTGCTCGCCCAGGGCCCGGTGGGCCTCATGGCCACCGCGGGCGCCAAGCTGCGCGGCGCCGGCCTGGTCATCGGCGTCGAATCGGTGCCCAGCCGGCAGAAGCTCGCTCGCGACTACGGCGCCGACGAGATCGTCGACTTCACCACCGAGGACGTCGTCGAGCGCATCCTCGACCTGACCCAGGGGCAGGGCGTGGACACCGCCATCGAAGCCCTCGGCGCGGACCTCACCTTCCAGACCGCCATAAAGATCACTAAACCGGGCGGGACGGTGTCCAACACCGGCTATTACGGAGAAGGCGAGTTCGTGCGCATTCCCCGTATCGAGTGGGGCGTCGGGATGGCCGACAAGACGATCACGACCGGCCTGTGCCCGGGCGGCAGGCTGCGCATGGAACGGCTGCTGCGCGTCCTGGAGAGCAAGCGGCTCGACCCCACGCACATGACCACCCACACGTTCCGCTTTGACGAGATGGAGCGGGCCTTCGAGGTCTCGGACAAGAAGCTCGACGACATGGTGAAAGTGCTGATCACCTTCTCGTGACGGAAGCTGATCATCGTTCGGTAACGGACAGCGGCGACGTCCGCCTGACAGGAGCGCCCCCCTCTCCGACGGTGCGCGTCGGCACGGAGGAGAAGGCCAGGCATGCTCGATCTCGATCCACCCTTCCGCCCGGTGCGCCGCCAGGAGGGCTATCTGGCGCTGGAGGACCTGGGCCTCATCGGCGACGGCACGACGGCGGCGCTGGTCGGCGTCGACGGTTCGATCCCGTGGCTGTGCCTGCCCCGCTTCGACAGCGACCCGCTGCTGTGCGGCCTGCTGGACCATGAGCGCGGCGGCCACTTCACGTTGACCGTGGACGACCTGCGCGAGGCCCGGCAGTTCTACGAACCGGACACCGCGGTGCTGGTGACCGAGCTGCGCGGCCCGACCGGCCTGGTCCGGATCACCGACGCGCTGGCCCTGCGTGCGGGCGCCGACCTCAGCGACGACGCGGGCGGCGGCCGGGGCGAGCTGGTCCGGTCGGCGGTCGTGCGGGCCGGGACCGTGCGGCTGCGGGCGGAGCTGGAGCCGCGTGGCGGCGGGCAGGCGCGGACCCTGTACGACGGTCTGGAGGTGCGCGTCTCTCGGCGGCCCGACCTGCGGCTGCATCTGCGTTCCAACCGTCCGTTGACCGGCCTGCGCACCGCGCACGACCTTCAGGAGGGCGACCGCCTCGATCTGGTGCTGTCCTGGGGCCGCGTCCACCGCCATCACCGGTTCGACCCCGAGGCGATGCTGCGGCAGACCGCCGAGGCCTGGCGGCACTGGATGCGCAAGTGCAGCTACCGCGGCCCGCAGGAAGCGCTGGTCCGACGCTCGGTGATCACGCTGAAGCTGTGCGACGACTGGGGCAACGGCTCACTGGTCGCGGCGCCCACGTCCTCCTTGCCCGCACCCATCGGCGGGGTGCGCAACTGGGACTACCGCTACACCTGGATCCGCGACGCCGCCTACGCCGTGTTCGCGCTGCGCCGCGTCGGCTTCGAGGAGGAGGCCGACGCCTTCCTCGGCTGGGTCCTCGACGCCTTCGAGCAGAGCCGCCATCCACGCATCATGTACACCCTTGACGGCCGCCCCGTACCGGAAGAGGTCCACGACGCCGACCTGGAGGGCTACCGGCGTTCGGCGCCGGTGCGATGGGGCAACGGCGCCGCCGACCAGCGCCAGCACGACGTCTACGGCGAGGTGCTGGACTGCGCCGACCAGTGGCTGCTCCCCGGCCGCGACCCCCAGCCCGCGCTGTGGTCCGGTCTGGCGGAGCTGGCCGAGGCCGCCGCGCACACGTGGCGGCAGCCGGATCAGGGCATCTGGGAGGTACGCAGCGAAGGCCGGGTCTTCACCTACTCGACCGGGATGTGCCAGGTGGCCCTGGACCGGGCCGCGGCCATCGGCGAGCGGCTCGGCCTGTCCGGGCCGATCGCCACCTGGCGCGCCACCGCCGAGAAGCTCCGCCGGCTCATCCTGGACCAGGCCTGGAACGAGGACGAGCAGTGCCTGAGCGAACACCTCGACGGCGGCGGCGGCCTGGACGCCAGCCTGCTCGCGCTGCCGCTGCGCAAGGTCGTACCGGCCGACCATCCGCGCATGGCCGCCACCACCGCGGCCATCGCCGGACGCCTGTCGGCCGGTGACGGCCTGCTCTACCGCTACCTGCACGAGCACTCGCCCGACGGCCTGCCCGGCGACGAGGGCGCCTTCGTGCTGTGCAGCTTCTGGCTGGTCGACAACCTGATCCTGCAGGGCCACCAGGACCGGGCCGAGGAGCTGTACACGTCGCTGTGCGCCCGCGCCAACCCGGTCGGGCTGATGCCCGAGCAGATCGACCCGTCCACGGGGGCGTTCATGGGCAACTTCCCGCAGGCGTTCAGCCACATCGGGATCATCGCCAGCGGCGTCAACCTTGCACGAGCGAAAGCAGGTACCACGGCATGATCAACCGGCTCATCATCCTCGGTGCCACCGGCGACCTCAACGCCCGCTATCTGCTGCCGGCCCTGGCCGCCCTGCGCACGGCCGGAGACCTCGCCGACCGGTTCGAGCTGACGTGTGCCGACCGGCAGAACTGGGCCGTCGAGGAGTTCCGCCGCTGGGCGTCCGCCCAGCTCGACCGGCACGCCGCGACGGAGCCCGGCGAGGTCAGGAAGGCGATCGCCGACTCCGCCCGGTACCGGCAGGCGGACGCCACCGACGCCGCTGACATCGCCTCGCTCGTCGCCGGTGACGGGCCCGTCGCCGTCTACCTCGCCCTCCCGCCGGGGATCTTCCCCGGCACAGTCGCCGCCCTCGGCGCCGCGGACCTGCCGCCGGGCAGCCGGATCGTGCTGGAGAAGCCGTTCGGCGAAGACCTCGACAGCGCGGTGGAGCTGAACCGGCTGCTGACGGGGGTCGTGCCCGAGCAGGCGGTGTTCCGCGTCGACCACTTCCTGGCCATGACGACCGTTCAGAACGTGCTCGGCAGCAGGCTGGCCAACCGGGTCCTGGAGCCCATCTGGAACAGCGCGCACATCGCCGAGGTGGAGATCGTCTGGAACGAGACACTTGCCCTGGAGGGCAGGGCCGGCTACTACGACGGCGTCGGGGCGCTCAAGGACATGGTGCAGAACCACCTGCTCCAGGTGCTGTGCCTGGTGGCCATGGAGCCACCGCTCAGCCTCGGCGAGCGCGACCTGCGTGACCGGAAGATCGACGTGCTGCGCTCGGTACGCCCGCTCACCGACGACGACGTCGTACGCCGCACCCGCCGTGCCCGCTATCTGGCAGGCCGCATCGGAGATCGTGACGTTCCCGCCTATGCCGAGGAGGAGAGCGTGGACCCGCGGCGCCGTACCGAGACCTTCGCCGAGGTGGAGCTGGAACTCGAAAGCTGGCGCTGGTCCGGCACGACCTTCCGGCTCCGCACCGGCAAGGCGCTCGGCCATGACCGCAAAGAGGTCGCAGTACGCTTCCGGCCCGTACCGCACCTGCCCTTCGGCTTCAACGAGGAAGCCGTGCCCAACGTGCTGCGCTTCGGGCTGGAGCCGGAGAGCATGACCCTGGCGCTGACCGGCATCGGCACCGGTGCCCACAACCTCGCCCCGCTCACCCTCGCCGCGCAGCCGGCGCCCCCCGAGCTGCCTGCCTACGGCCAGCTGCTGCTGGACGTACTGCACGGGAACGCCGCCCTGTCCATCCGCGGCGACGAGGCCGAGGAGGCCTGGCGGGTCCTCGCCCCGGTCATGTCGGCCTGGTCCAGGGACCTGGTGCCGCTTGTCGAATACCCGGCCGGATCAGACGGGCCTACTCCGGTGAGGGGCAGCTGATGTCGTCGACGGAGCGCGCCACGGGCGGCCTGCGCAGCCAGGCCTGGTGGGACAACGCGGGCAATCCGGAGATGACGGCTCTGTATCTCGAACGCTTTCTCAACTTCGGGCTGACCCCGGCCGAACTCCAGTCCGGCCGGCCGATCATCGGCATCGCCCAGACGGGTAGCGACCTCGTTCCCTGCAACCGCCACCACCTCGCCCTGGCCGACCGGGTCAGGGACGGGATCCGCGACGGCGGTGGCATACCGCTCGAGTTTCCCGTCCATCCGCTGCAGGAGACCGGTAAACGCCCGACTGCCGCGCTGGATCGCAACCTCGCCTACCTCGGGCTGGTCGAGGTGCTCTACGGATATCCCCTCGACGGAGTCGTTCTGACGACAGGCTGTGACAAGACCACGCCCGCGTGCCTGGCCGCAGCGGCCACGGTGAACATCCCGGCGATCGTCCTGTCCGGAGGGCCGATGCTCAACGGCTATCACAAGGGCCGGCGGATGGCCGCGTCGGGCTCAGGGCTGGTGATCTGGCAGTCCAAGCGGCTGCTCGCCACCGGGGAGATCGACTACGACGAATTCATGGCGCGCGTGGCCGCTTCCGCGCCCAGCATCGGTCACTGCAACACGATGGGCACCGCGCTGTCGATGAACAGCCTGGCCGAGGCCCTGGGCATGTCCCTGCCGGACTGTGCGGCGATCCCGGCCCCCTACCGCCGGCGAGCGCAGATGGCCTACGACACAGGCCGTCGAGCGGTGGATCTCGTACGCGAGGACCTCACCCCGCGCAAGATCATGACCTTGCGGGCCTTCGAGAACGCGATCGTGGTCGCCTCGGCCATCGCCGCCTCCACCAACGTGCCCATCCACATCAACGCCATCGCGCGACACGTCGGGGTGCCACTGTCCATCCAGGACTGGCAACGCGTCGGAGCCGACATCCCGGTGCTGGCGAACGTCGCCCCCGCCGGTGAGTTCCTCGGCGAGGACTTCTACCGCGCCGGCGGAGTGCCCGCCGTCATGCGGTCGTTGCTGGCTGCGGGGCGCCTGCACGGCGACGCCGTGACCGTCTCCGGCCGTACCGTGGCCGAGGACCTGGCCGACGCCCCGCCCGGCGACCCGACGGTCATCCGTCCCTTCGACGAGCCTTTCGCCGCGCGCGGCGGACTTCTCATCATGACGGGCAACCTGTTCGGCTCCGCGGTCATGAAGACCTCGGTCCTCACCGACGACCTCCGCGCGGTGTCCGACTATCGCGCCGTCGTCTTCGACGGGCCCGAGGACTACCACGCCCGTATCCAAGATCCCGAACTGGGCATAGACGAGGACTGCATCCTCGTCATCCGCTACACCGGGCCGATCGGCTATCCGGGATCGGCCGAGGTCGTGAACATGGAGATCCCCGCCGAGCTGCTCCGGCGGGGCGTCACCACGTTGCCCACGCTCGGTGACGGCCGCCAGAGCGGCACCTCGGACGCACCGTCCATCCTCAACGCCAGCCCGGAGGCCGCGGCCGGCGGCAATCTCGCCATCCTGCGCACCGGCGACCGCATCCGTGTCGACCTGGACAACGCGCGCGTCGACGTCCTGCTGCCGGATGAGGAGATCGCCGCGCGGTGGGCCCACTACACACCGCCGGTATTGGACAACCAGACACCGTGGCAGGAGATCTATCGCGCCACGGTCGGGCAGCTGGACAGCGGAGGCTGCTTGGAGCTCGCCCTGGCCTACCAGGATCTCGTACACACCAAGGGGATTCCCCGTGACTCGCACTGACGCCAGAGGCACCATCATGATTGCCGACTCCGACTTCGGCGACGTGGACATCGAACGTGCGATCGTCGAGGGCGCCGGATTCGAGCTCCTCGCCGCACAGTGCAAGAGCGAGGACGAGGTGATCGAAAAGGGCCGGGACGTCGATGGCGTGCTGACCCAGTACGCCCGGGTCGGGTCCCGCGCCATCGACGCGTTCACCCGTTGCCGGGTGATCGCTCGCTACGGCACGGGCGTGGACATCGTCGACGTCGACGCCGCGACCCGGCGGGGCATCCAGGTCACGAACGCGCCGAACGACTGGTGCGCCGAGGAGGTCGCCGACCACGCCGTCGCGCTCTGGCTTGCCGCCGCCCGCAAGATCTGCGCATACGACCAGGCGACCCGGCAGGGCGTATGGCGGTGGCAGAGCGGGGAGCCGATCTGGCGGCTGCGGGGACGGGTCTTCGGGCTGTTCTCCTTCGGCGCCATCGCACAGCTCGTCGCCGAACGTGCCAGGGCGTTCGGCGTCGAGGTCTGGGCGCACGACCCGTTCCTCGACGAGTCCGAGATCCGGTCGCGCCAGGTGCGGCCGGTGTCCTTCGACCAACTCGTGGAAGGCGCCGACTACCTCGTGATCCAGGCGCCGCTCACCCCCGGGACACATCACACCTTCGACCGTACGACGCTCCGCAGGATGAAGCCGACCGCCATCCTCGTCAACACCGCTCGCGGCCCGATCGTGGAGGATGCGGCGATCCACCAGGCACTCACCGAGGGATGGATCGCCGGCGCGGCACTGGACGACCTTGAGGAGGAGCCCGCCAAACAGCGCGACTGGCGCCCCCGCAACCCCCTGTTCACGCTGCCCAACGTGATCGTCACCCCCCACGCCGCCTACTACTCCGAGCAGGCCGTCACAGCAGTGCGACATATCGCCGCAGAAGAGGCAGTACGGGTCCTGACCGGGCAAAGCGCCCGTAGCCCGGTCAACGACGTGACGGCCGGCTCTCCCTGAGGAACCCGGGTAGGAGTCGCCGGTGGGCGACGGTGCGACAGCTTCCGTCAGAGTTCCTTCCGGGCATCGCCGCGCTCCCTGCCGGCTCAACTGGCGGTAATGGGCAAGCCGGGGACTTCGCCGAGCGGCCGAAGGCTCTGGGCGGGCGCGGAGGCGGTGATGGCGTAGCCGCCCAGGGACAGGGCCGCGGATCCGGCCACCTCCGCCTCCAACGACCGGGTCACTGCCACCGTCGTCGCCGTCCGACGCGGCTCCGACAGGTGAACCGGAAGCGGAGCCGTGCTGCCCGCCCCGTACCTGGCGAGGGTCTTCGGACGAGGGTCCACAGCGTGAGTCGGTGGCCTCAGCCGTCCTGGCGGAAGATGATCGCGACACCCAGCGCGGCGCTGGTGGGCACGGACATCTCCTCGGGGCCGGTCCGGGTGACCGGGATGCCGTTGCTGCGCAGGAGCTTCTCAGTGGCGGAGAGGTCGCGTACGGCTACCGCGTACGCGACAAACGCGGGCAGGACCGCCGGATGCTCACCGGGCAGCAGGTCGGCGAGCGCCGATGCGGCCACGACGGTGACGTTCGCCCGGTCGAAACGCGTTACCCGACCATGTCGCGCCCGGCCGAAGTAGCTTCCGTAGCGGCGCTCCAACTCGGGCAGCGCCGTGTCGGCCACGCACAGCACGCATTCGATCAGCCCGGTCGCGCCGTTGGGATGGTCGGTGTGCCGCTGGTCCTGGGGCGCCTCGACCGGTGTGCTCTCGGCGAACCCGATCCTGCCTTCCGGCACGCGTCCTGGTGACAGATCGGGATCGGAGACCTCCAGGTAGCGAGCGGGCTCCATCCTGGTCCCCGTGGCGGTCTCGACGGGCCGCTGGATGTCGTGCACGCCACCGTGGCTGACGCCATCGGCCGTCAGCCGCGCGGCCACGCGGTCGATGTCGGGCGTGTCGGCGATCATGATGTGCACGCCCTGGAAGCGCTGCAGAAAGGACGTGATGTTGGCTGCGGTGGCGCGGATGGCGGCCCTCAACCCCGGCACCTTGTCGTCGGGTACCTGCAACGGGATCGGGCGCGCGTCGCCGGGCATGCGGCCGGTGTCACCGATGACGGCCACCAGTTCGACGAAACCGCGCGGGAAGTGCACGTGGGCGTTGGCCACTCCGAACGGCTCCACAGGGCCTCCCGGTGTGGTTGACATGACGGGATAGGCGGGGGCGGCCACGGTGAAGCCGAGCCGCCGGTACCGCTCCATCGCCTGGTCCATGTCCTGCACGATGTGGCCGACGTGGTGCAGGCCGTTGATGTCATGGCCCATGACGGGCACCTCCGATTCCCCGATCCCACGAATGTGAGAGTCGACTCTTTTATGAGAGTAAACCATCATTTGTGTGTGCAGTAGGATTCCTACGTGGCTGAGATCGGACTACGCGAGCGCAAAAAGGCCAGGACCAGGGAAACGATCCTGCGCGAAGCGTTCAGGCTCTTCCACGAGCGTGGCTACAACGCCACCACCGTCGAGCAGATAGCCGAAGCGGCCGAGGTCTCCCCGGCCACCTTCTTCCGCTACTTCCCGATGAAGGAGGACCTGGTCACACTCGACCGCTTCCCGCCTCTCATCGAGGCACTGGCCTCCCAGCCGCCAGGTGCCCCGGTCACCGTGCTACGCGGCGCGTTCCGTGCGGCATTCGCCGCCCTGTCCGCCGAGGAGATCGCCGCAGGGCACGCGCGGGAAGTGTTCGCGGCTACCGTGCCCGAGCTGCTGGTCGCCAACCTGCGTAGAAGTCCGGGCCTGATCAGCGAGGTCTGCGCCATCCTGGCGGACAGGGCCGGATGCGCCGGGGACGACCCACGGATCCGGAACGCAGTCGGCGCCGCCTTCGGCGTGGTGGCCATGGTCTGGGCGCAGTGGGCACAGAATTCCGGCCTGGACGGTCCGGCCGAGATCGACAAGGCACTGGCGCACCTGGAGTCGGGCTTGAGCCTGTAGACCGGACGCCCGGTGCCGGGCAGGCCCTCATCATCGGCTACGACCACCGCCTCCTGCCCGTGCACAGCGTCTCCGGTCACCCCGAGACGGCCCGCCGCGCCGTCTTGCCGACGGAGGTGTTCAAGACCTTCTCGGGCGGACGCGACAGCGCCCTGGTCAGGCGGTATCGGACTTCACCGGGTCTCATACCTCATCCACGCACAGCAGGGCCGGTCCGGACCTCCCTCTTCCATGCCAGGCGGGAACCCGGTACCTACTCCCGGCGTGGTAGCCGGATGCACTCCCCACGAACGACGACCGCGGGTGCCCGTCACGACGACGATCTCTCCATGAGGAAACCCGGATGACCCCTCCGCGGAAGCCACGTCGTCGTGGCCCGCGAGCACCGCCCGACTTTCGCCGCCCCGGCCACCGGGCGCGCCTGTCCTCTTCGCTCTCACAGGAGATCTCAACGTGCTCGTCCGACCCGTCAAAGCGTTCGCGCTGCTGTCCACGGGCCTGCTCTCCGGCGCATTCGGCTATGGGGCCGTGAACGTCGCCTACGCGTTCCGGATCGTGCCCCTCGATGTGCGCCTGACGTTCCACACGGCGCTGATGCAGGTGAACGGTGTCGTCATGCAGACGTTGATGGCCATGGCGATAGCCAGTTCACTCGTGCTCGCCGTCATGACACACGCCGTCCCACGGCTCCTGGCCGCGGGCGCGGCCGTCCTGGCCGTGACCTCGTTCCTGGTCACCCGGTTCGGCAACGTTCCCATCAACGGCCAGATCAAGCAGTGGGCCGTCACCTCGGCCCCAGCCGATCACGCGACGATCCTGCAACGGTGGGAGGCGTTCCACTTCTTGCGGACCATCACCGCGTTCGTCGCGTTCCTCCTCATCGTCCTGCTCGTCACCGTCGGCGACCGGCTCAGGAAGCCCGGCACCGCTGAATGACGGCGGCCTCGCCGCCTCCCCGAGACCACGCCGCGATCCGCGATGCCTCCTCGTGGAGATGACCCGTGGCGGTGAGCCCCCCATCCATCCTGAACGGCCGCGCACGTACTCCGCGCGCGGGCAACAGTTAGGAGACACCCATGCATGTCCAACCCCGGCGACTGGCGTCCGCCTTGGCCCTCGTGCTCACCGCGGTGGCGGCCGCCTCCGGGGCGGCGTCCGCGTCGTCCGTGTCGTCAGTGGCGTCCATGGCGGCCTCTGCCGCCGGCGCACCCGGCGGTTGGGGCGCGACCTGGGCCGCCTCACCGCAGCGACCGGGCGTGAACTACACCCCGAACTGGTCGGAGCAGGGCTTCGCCCGTCAGACGATCCGCCAGGTGGTCCGGGTCAGTGCCGGTGGCGTGGCGGCCCGGATCCGCCTGTCCAACATCTACGGCACCGCCCCGTTGAAGGTTGCCGGGGCCACCGTCGCCCGCACCGCGGGTGGCGCCGCCGTCCGGCGCGGGTCGCTCCGGCATCTCACCGTCAACCGGGCGCGGACCTTCACCGTACCGGCCGGCGCCGAGATCACCAGCGATGCGGTACCGCTGCCGCTGGACGCCCTGGACTCGGTCACGGTCACGCTCTACCTCGCTGAACCGACCGGTCCGGCGACCTATCACGCTCAGGCCACGGCGACCAGCTACCGGTCCGCCGGCGACCACCGGGCAGACATCGGCGGCACGGCGTTCACCGAGACCTCCCAGTCCTGGTACTACCTGAGCGGAGTCGATGTCATCGGCGGCGCGCGACGCCAGGGCGTGGTCGCCTTCGGCGATTCCCTCACCGACGGCTACGGCTCCAGCGCGGACTCCGACAACCGCTACCCCGACGAACTGGCCGAGCGCCTGGCCGCCACCGGTCGGCCTCGCGCCGTACTCAACCAGGGCATCAGCGGAAATCGGGTGACGGTCGACTCCGTCTGGCTCGGCGACAAGGGCACCTCCCGCTTCCGGCGCGACGTCCTCGGCCAGCCCGGCGTGGGCACGGTCATCATTCTGGAGGGCATCAACGACATCGGCATGAGCGAGGCCCCCTCCCCGATCGGCGCGCCACCCACCGACGTCTCCGCCCAGCAGATCATCGCCGGGCACCGCGACCTGATCCGGCAGGCCCGCGCCAAGGGGCTGCGGGTCATCGGCGCCACCCTGCCGCCGATGAAGGGATCGCGGTATTACAGCGAGCGCAGCGAGACCAAGCGGGATGAGGTCAACACCTGGATCCGCACCTCGGGCGAGTACGACGCGGTGGTCGATCTCGACCGCACCCTGGCCGCACCATCCGACGGGGACCAGCTCAACCCCGCCTACGACTCGGGTGACCACCTGCACCTCAACGACATCGGCTATCGCGCGACGGCTCACGCCGTCGACCTCGCCGACCTCCGCTGAGGCGACACCTTGAACGAGGGCGGCAGATGGCCGCCCGCCTGGAGGAGGCGGGTGAGGACGCGATGCTCTCGCTGGTGACCCCGAGTGCCTTGAAAGCGAGGAGCCCCCTCGGCGTGAGATGCGGAGGGGGCTCGGCGTTGCTGACGCGCGTGTGCGTCAGCCCAGCCTGACAGCCTGCTTGAGGAAGACGACGCCGTCGATCATGTCGAGCTGGGCCGGGTCCAGCGGGAAATAGGCGAAATCGTGGGAGACGCGCGGGGCGGGCTCCGTGACGGCCCCGGCCAGGCGGCGGGCGTCGATGAGAGAGTGCTCCCACGGGAGCGTGGACAGGATGCCCTCGACGGTGTCCGGGGGAGGGGTGTCGTCGTCGGCCGTGCCGAAGGCCGAGGCCAGGAAGGCGTACCGGTCGCCCAGGTGGGTCGCGGTGATCGCCCCCGCGCTCCACCACTCCAGCCGCTGGTCGCCGAACGCCATCAAGGTCTTGTTCCGCTGCAGGTGGAGGTTGCTGGCGAAGACCAAGGCCGGGCCGTGCTCGGCGACGGCACGCAGGTTGGCGGCCATCATCGCGTCCCGCAGGGCCGACAGCCGGGTCCACCGCGCCGGGGACGCGTCGGCCATCCAGTGGTGGTAGCGGAGCAGGCCGGTGGCGGTGCGCCCGTACAGTGCCGCCCGCTCCCTGTCCTCCGCGCTCAGCTGCGGCGCCTGCGTGTCCAACAGCGCCACCAGGTCGTCGGCGATCACCCGCAGCCGCTGGGCGTCGGCGGACTGGCCGATCGACCGGGACGGATCCATGGCCGTGGCCTCGTCCGCCCACCGGTCGTCCGGGCCCAGCAGCGTGTCGAGGGTTTCCCTGGTCACCACAGTGTGGGGGAGGGGGCCGTCGAGGAGGGCGTAGAGGGCGGTGAGCGCCTGGCGCGGGCTCGCCGCCCAATACTCCAGAGGGCCGTCGAAGCCGAAGAACCGGAGCTTTTCGTCATGCTCCTCGTTGTACGCCCGCATCCAGCCCACGAGCTCACGGTTGGCCGGTGAGGCGCCGAAGCCGTGGCTGAAGCCGCGTTCCATGACGTCATCGAGCGTGCCCGCGCCCGTCGTGATGTAGTCGTCCACCACGAGGCCCATGAGACAGTCGCTCTCGATGGCGAACGACCGGTAGCCCTCGTGCTCGACCAGATGACGGAAGATCTCGTTGCGCAACTCGCCCAGCTCTCCCACGAAGTGCCTGGCCTCGCCCAGGCCGAGCAGCAGGGGCCTGGCGGGCAGCGACCGGAGGAACGCCGAGACGCCCGCCCCGTCGAGCGGACGGGCTGTGTCCTTGATATCCATGCCTTAAACGGTATCGTTGAACATTCAGTGTAAACTTTTCCCCGCAACTCTCCGCTCTCATCATGGTGAACCCTCAATCGGTGATGCATCGCCTGGTGGATGGGCACGGCCTGTCCACTCAGGCGATCGGGGACGGCACGGCGGCGGGTGACCGGCGCGAGAGCAGGTATCCCGTCAGTGCGGCGAGCAGGCCGGCCAGGCCGGCCGCCGCGAAGCCGCCCGCCGGCGTGGACACGTCGATCGCCATTCCCACGACCGGGGAGCCGAGCGCGAACCCCGCGCTCGCCGCCGAGGACTGCAGGCCGGTCGCCTCACCGCGCACACCGGCCGGCGTCAGCCGGCTCACCGCGTCGGAGACCGTGGAAAGGGTCGGTGCGGTGAGCAGCCCGGCACCGATGACGGCCACACACAGCCAAGGCCAGTCATGGGCGAGTCCGGCCGGAATCGTCACCAGCCCGAGCAGGCCGAGCAGCAGCCAGGTGGGCATCGGCCGGGGCAGCGCTCCGTACACCAGACCGCCCACGACGGACATCACCCCGAACACGGCGACGACCACGGCCGCCCAGGAGACCTGGCCGGCTTCTTGAAGAGTGGCGACGACGGCCAGGTCGACGCCGCTGAGCAGCATCGCGACGCCGAACCCCATCGCCAGGACAGCGACCATGCGCGCGCCCAGCCACTCCCGGCGCCGGGGCCGGCCCGCTGCCTCGCCGTCCGCCTCGTCCTCGGCCCGCAGCGGCGGGTCGAGCAGGGCGATCCCCGCCCCGCCGGCGACGATCGCGGCGCCCACTCCCCATGCCACCACGCCGGGGGACACCTTCGCCGCACACAGGATCACCACCGCCGGCCCCACCATGTACGACAGCTCGCCCGCCACCGAATCCAGCGCGAACGCCGCCCGCCGCTGCCCCGCCGTCGTCATCGCGGCGATCGCCTGCCTGGTGACCGATTGGACCGGCACCATCAGCAGACCGGCGGCGAAGGAGGCGCCCAGCAAGATCACGTACGGCAGCGCAGGAACGGACAGCCAGAACACGAGCTGCGGCACAACCGTGGCCAGCAGCACGGTACGCAGGCCCCGCCGGTCGATCATCCGGCCCAGCAGCGGCCCGCCCAGCGCGACACCGGCGGTGAGCGCCGCCACCACGGCTCCCGCCGCCGCGTAACTCATGTCGAGGGCGACGACGACGTACATCGTCAACACCATCGCGTCCGCGGTGATCGCGGTACGGGCGAGCAGCGAAATGCCCAGCAGTGGCGTCATCCCCGGCACCGCGAGCACCTGTCGAAACTTGATCACCGTTTTGACGGTAAATCACTAGGAATGCCATAGGAAGTCGTCAATCTATTGGACCAGGCATAATGAATGCTTATGGCACGTGATCTCGAGACCGCACTGCTGCGGTCGTTCGTCACCGCCGTGCGAGCGGGCAGCATCAGCCGTGCGGCGGCGGCGCTCGGCCGCACCCAGCCCGCGCTCAGCCAGCAGTTGCGCAAGCTCGAGAGGGCCGTCGGCAGTCCGCTGCTGCACCGGGCGCCGTCCGGCGTCTCGCCGACCCGGGTGGGCGAGGAACTACTGCCCTACGCCGAGCGCATTCTCGCGCTGTCGGCACAGGCACTCACCGAAACAGGACGTGCGCTCACCGGGCATTGCGGGGTGGGACTCCTCGAAGATCTCGCCGCTTCCCGCCTTCATCAGGCACTCGCCGACCTCGCACGGCTGCACCCCGACGCGACGCTGGAGGTGCTCAGCCTTTCCAACGCGGCGACGCGGGAGGCCTGCGACACGGGCCGTGTCCAACTCGTGCTCGACGAGGTCCCGGATCTTCCCTGGCCGCCGCGCTGGACAGTGCGCCTGCCGCTGGTCTGGGCGGTCGGGCAGGGTGTCGCCACCGACGCCGATCCGCTGCCGGTGGTGCTGTTCTCGAACACGTGCGCCTGGCGGACGTCGGTGCTGGAGGCGATGGAAGGCACAGGGCGCCGCTGGCGGGTGGCGTTCGAAAGCAACAGTCTCGCCGGAGTGCTCGCCGCGCTACGGGCCGGGCTCGGAGTCGCGGCGCTCCTGCCCGCCAACCTCGAGCCGGCCATGGCCTGCCACGACGCCGCCGCGTTGCCTGCTCTGCCGGACGTCGAACTCGGCCTTGCCCGCCACCCCGGTACCGAAGGTGATGCGCTCATCGACGCCGTGGAGACCGCCCTGCGGCGGATGATCTGAGCCGCACACCTGACCCGCCTGTCTCCGCCGGCACAGCAGCCGCGCGGCAAGCTCCTGCCATTGACGCAGTGGCGGCTCATCCGGTGTGGCCGTCAGCACGTGCAGGCTGACGTGATCCGCGCCGGCGTCGAGCTGCTGCTCAACCCGCCGGGCGACGTCTTCGGGCCCGCCGGTGGCAACCAGGGCGTCGACCAGCCGGTCGTCGAGGGATCCGGCGTCGTCGAATCCCAGGTCGCGCAGTAGCGCGAGCCGGTTGGGCAGGGCGGCGGCCGCGTGGGCACGGGCCAGCTCGGTCCCGCGGGCGCGGGACGGGTCCAGGACGACGAGCTGGGTGACCGCCAGCAGCGCGTGCGGCCCGAGCAGGCTTCTGGCCTGGCGGGTGTGCTCGATCGGCATGCCCAGCGGGTGGGCGCCCCACGCGCGTTCGGCGGCGAGCCGGAGCATCTTCGGGCCCAGCGCGGCCAGGACCCGAGGCGCTGCGGGGATCGACGGGCCGAACGGGGCGGTGTCCATCGCGTCCAGATAGGCGCGCATGGTCGCCACCGGCGGGCCGAAACGGTGGCCGCGCACGTCGGTGACCAGGGCGGGGTGGCTGACGCCGAGGCCGAGCAGGAACCGTTCGGGGAACGCCTCGACAAGGGTGCGCTGCGCGGCCGCGGCACTGATCGCGTCGCGGGCGTAGATGCTGGCGGTGCCGGTGGCGATGACCGTCCGCCGGGTGGCCGACAGCAGCACGGCGGCCTGGGCCATCGCCTCGCGGCCGGTCGTCTCGGGAAACCACAGGGCCGGATAGCCGAGGTCCTCGACGGCGTCGGCTCGGCCACGCTGCACCGGCACTTCCCCTCCCGGCAGCGCCTGCTGGAGGCCGTCTTCCGCGACAAGGTCGAGGCCCTGTGCGCCACCGCCGCCGACCTGGCCGCCGACCCCGATCCCGGACACGCGCTGACCACCTGGCTGGGAGCCGTCGCCCGGCATGCCGTGTCCAACCGGGGCCTGGCCGCCTCGCTGATGCTGGGAGCCCACGGCGGCGATCCCACGCTGGGCGCCACCTGCCACACGATGATCACCAACGCCGGAGCGGACCTGCTGGCCCGCGCCTGCCGCGCGGACGCCGCACGACCCGACGTCTCAATCACCGACCTGCTCAAACTCGTCAATGTCATCTGCCTGGCCGTCGAGCAGGAACCCGACGGCCAGGCCCAGGCCGACCGGCTGCTCACCCTCGCGATGACCGGAGTGCACCCCGCAGGAAAGACGGCGAGGCGGGAGATGTGACACGGAATGCGGATCATCAATCACACCGAGCCTGCCGAGGCGGCAGACACCCAGGCCGCAGCTCTCGACTGCCGGGGCCACTCCGCCGGACCGGTCTTCCCGGCCGACCGGCGCGCCCCCATCTCGTCGAGGAACCTGCGGACAGCCGTCAGCTACGGTCGCGCGGCAGCATGAGGGCCGCGGCCGTGGTGGCTACCAGCATCACAACCGCGACGCACAGGGCGACCCGCAGACCCACGATGAACTCACCCCGGTCCGCGACCAAGGCTCCGAGGACGGCCACGGCGAGCGCGCCGCCCGTCTGCCGGAAGGAGTTCAGGATCCCGGCGGCCATTCCGGCCCGGTCCGCGGCGATGTCGTTCAGCAGGACGGCGGTCAGGGAAGGTACGACGGAACCCACGCCGAGGCCGACCGGGACGAGCATCACCGCGATCACCGGTCTGCTGGTCCCCTCGTCCATCCAGAGCAGGCAGAACATCGCCAGCACGCAGATCGCCTGCCCCACGGCGATCGGCATCCGCGGCCCGAAGCGTGCCGCGGCCCTGGCCGAGGCCAGGTTGGCTCCGGCGATCACGGCCATCATCGGCAGGAACATCAGCCCCGCGGCCATGACGGACAGGTTCAGAACGTCCTGGAAGAACAGGCTCAGCGCGAACACCAGCCCGTAGAACGCGGCATTGACGACGGACCCGATCGCGACCGAAACCGTCACCGTGCGCGAACGGAAGAGGTCGAGCGGGACCATCGGCGCGGCGGTACGCGCCTCGATCATGACGAACGCGGCCGTCGCCACCGCGGCGAGCCCCAGGCAGCCCAGCACCACGGGCTCGCCGAAGCCGTTCTCCCCTCCGTCGATCACCGCGAAGGTGAGTGCCGCGAGCGCGACGACCGCCGTGAGCTGGCCGTACGGATCGAGCGGCGTGGCACGGCGCGGCGAGCGCTCCACGCGGGTCAACAGCGCGAGGACGGCGGCGCCGACGGGCAGGTTGACGACGAAGATCGCCCGCCAGCTCAGGGTGCTGGACAGCACCCCGCCGACCACCGGGCCGGCGGCAACCGCGACGGCTCCGCCGGCGGTCCACAGCGCGATGGCCCGTGCCCGTTCGGCCGCGTCCGGGAAGGCCCGCCGGACGAGGGCCAGCGAGGAGGGCAGCATGATCGCCGCCGCGCTCCCCTGGATCAGGCGGGCGGCGATCAGCTCGCCCAGCCCCGGCGCCAGTGCGCAGGCCGCCGAGGCGACCGTGAAGACCGCGACGCCGGCGCCGAACGCGCGGCTCGCCCCGATACGGTCGGAGAGCGTGCCCGCGGAGAGCAGGAGCGCGGCGAACATCAGCGTGTAGGCGTCCACGATCCATTGCAGTCCCGCCGTGCTGCCGCCGAAGGCCCGCCCGATCCCGGGCAGCGCCACGTTCATCGCCATGGCGTCGAGGTTGAGCAGGAAGATGCCCATGAACGTGGTCGCCAGGATCAGCTTCGGTGCGGCCGTGCGTCGCCGGGCATCCTGTGACGCGCGGACCGGTGCAAGAGGGGTCATCCGTCCAGGCTGGCGAGGCCCGTGGGGGCGGGGCAGGCCGTGATCTTCCGGGGTGCGCCATAGGGGGGTGTGACAGGGCCAGGCTCCGGGCCGGATCCGTGGTCACCCGCTGGCAAAATGACGACATGACCGAGTTCGGGAAGTTTCTGCAGGCTCGCCGTGGCGGCGTACGCCCGGCAGACGTCGGGCTGCCCGCCGGGACCGGAACGCGCCGTACGCCGGGTCTGCGCCGGGAGGAGCTGGCGGCGCTGGCCGGTGTGAGCATCGACTACTACATACGTCTGGAACGCGGCAAGGAGACCCGTCCGAGTCCCTCCGTGGTCGAGGCGCTGGCCGACGCGCTCCGCCTCGACGAGGAAGAGCGCGGCTTCCTGCGCGAGCTGGCGGCGCGGGCGGCGCGACGTGCGCCCGAGCCCCGTCCCCTGCCGTCGCGCCGGGTCCGTCCGACCGTCACGCAGCTTCTGGAGACGCTCCGGCCCAACCCGGCCTACGTCGTGAGCCGCACCAACGACCTGCTGGCGGCCAATCCCGGCGGGCTGCGGCTGCTCCACGGCATCGCCGACTGGCCGGAGCGGCAGCGGAACACCGTCCGGTACACCTTCCTGCACCCGGCTGCCCGCGAGCTGTGGGCGGACTGGGAACAGAAGGCCAAGGGGTGCGTCGCCCAGTTGCGGGCGATCGCCGGCACCGATCCGGACGCCCCGGATCTCGCCTCACTCGTAGGTGAGCTGATCGTCAAAAGCCCCGACTTCAACCGGCTCTGGGAGCGGTACGAGGTGCACACGATCGGCGACGGCGAGAAGACGCTCCGGCACCCGGAGGTCGGCACGATGACGCTCTCGCACGAGGGGCTGTCCCTGAACCGCGCACAAGGCCAGCGCCTCATCGTCTACATGGCGCCGCCCGGCAGTCCGGACCACGACGCGATGACGCTCCTCGACCTCGCCGTCTCCGGTCCGTCCGGCGGTTTCGGCGAGACGGCGCCCGTCTCACCCTTCCGGGGCCAGGGCTGGTCGAACGTCTCACCCTTCCGGGGACGGGGTTGGTTGGACCGTACAGATCCCCGTCCTCCTCACGCACGGGCTGAGGAGGACGGGGTGACGACCGCTTCGGGCGTGGTCTCCGCTGACCGGGGTCCTATGCCGGCGGGGGTCTCACGGCTTGCCGTCGGTGCGGGCCTCGGCGGCGGTCTTCAGGTCGCGCAGCCACGCTTCGAGGCCCGCGCCGAGGATCTTGGTGGCGGTGGGAACGTCCGCTTCGACCTGGGCGCCGGTCCAGGTTTCCTCGGTGTGCACGCGCACACCGCCCTTGACCTTGGTGAAGGTCCACAGGTGCACGCCCTCGTCGATGCGCACCCCTTCTCCGATCGCGGGTCCGCTCCACAGGATGCAGGCGTCGCGCTGGAGCTGCCGGATGGTGGAGGTGATGTGCATGGTGGTGGCGGGGGTCGTGGGGGTGGGGGGCGCCGGGGTGGTCCACCGGAACCGCGAACCCTTGCGGAGAAGGCCGGGGTCGAGGAGTTCCATGGTGAGGACGGGGGCCTGCCAGGTGGGCCAGCGTTCCACGTCGGTCTGCAGCTTGAAGATGGTGCTCAGCGGCGCCTTGATCACGATGTCGGACCGGTAGCGGATACGGGCGGTGGTGTCGACGCCTTCACCGCGGCACTGGGACCTGCCCCCGAGGGGGGAGGTCTGGGACGGAGCAGGGGCAGCCTGGGCGGCCGGGACGCTGCTCGCGAGGACGCCGGCGACGGCGAGCGCGATCGTGAGCGCGGCGGCGCGTACGCGGGTCCGGGGGCGGGACTGCCGAGCGGGCGAGTTCGCGGGGCCGTTGCTGAACATGGTGTTCCTCTCGTTCTGGGATCGGGATCGGATGTTCGGGACGGGGCGCCGACGCGGAGGGTGAGCGCGGGGGCGCGCGGTCCGGTCCGGAGCGAGGCGGTACGCGAGCTCGCCGGCCGAGACCGCGAGAAACTCGCCGACGGCGGGTGCTCGCTCCAGCTCCGTCAGCGCCGGGGGGCTCGAAGGATGGTCACGATGAGTGCGGCGGACGCGGCGACGATCAGCCCCACGGAGGCGGGATGCATGTCCTTGGACAGGCTTGGCGCGCCGTCGGGCCGCGTCAGCCATACGACGAGCGGGATCGCGTACGTGAGGGCGAGAAGCGTGGCCGCCCAGCGGACCGTCCGGTCGCGGGCGTGGCGGAGAGCGACGACCAGCGCGATCGCGACCGGAACGATCGCCAGCAGGGCGAACTGGCCGAGAACCATGACGGGGACCGCCCAGGAGGCGACGGTCACCGCCGGCGGCGTACTCCGGCCCGCGCGGATGAGTGGCTTGGACGTGGTGGTCATGGCGTTCCCTTCGTCTGGCTGGGCCCATGGCTGCGGACCCGCACCGCGCGACCACGATGAGATAGAGGCTCATGTGTTCGTTAGAAGTTATAACTAAACGAGAAGGGGAGTGTCAATAAGCTTCGTGATAGCCTCTAACTATCTTTTTAGGCTGTAGCTTCACGGGCGGGGAAGGCGGCAGGGCATGGCGGAGACGGACGCGAAGACCCCGCGCGAGCGCTACCGCACTCAGGTACGCGCAGAGATCAAGGAACACGCGTGGGAGCAGATCGCCGCGACGGGGACGTCCGCGCTCTCCCTCAACGCGATCGCCAAGCAGATGGGCATGAGCGGACCAGCGCTCTACCGCTACTACGCCAACCGCGACGAGCTGATCACCGAACTCGTCCGGGACGCGTACCGAAGCCTCGCCGACACCCTCCGCTCGGCCTCCGTCGCAGGTGCCGACCTTGCCGTACTGGCACACGCCGTGCGCGGCTGGGCCCTGGAGGACCCCCAGCGGTATCTCCTCATCTACGGCACCCCCGTCCCCGGCTACCACGCGCCCGACGACATCACGGCCATCTCATCCGAGATCATGATGATCCTGCTCGACGCCGGCTCGACGTCGCCCCGGGAACGCCCCGCCACGCCGTTCGACATCCACCTGGAACACCACCGGGATTGGGCGGCCGGCCACCCCGCCCCGCCCGCGGTCCTCCGCCAGGCCCTGAGCTTCTGGACACGGCTCCACGGCGTCCTGTCCCTGGAGCTCTCCGGCCATTTCACCGGGATGGGATTCGACCCCGCCCTGCTCTTCGCGGCCGAACTGGACGACCTGCTGATGCCCTGACAGGAGCGCCCGTCCACGCCGCCGTGGTCTTCATCCCCGCCGGCGCGCATGACGCTGAGCTCACACGCTGCCGGCAGTCTTCCCCCGGGCCCACTCTGCCCCCGCCTGATATAAGAAGGTGCATGATCGTCGAACCCTCCCATGTCGGCCCCTACCGTCTGGAGAGGCTGCTGGGTGAAGGCGGGCAGGGCGCGGTCTACCTCGGTGTCGACCCGTCGGGCGGCCGGGTGGCGATCAAGCTCCTGCACGCCAGGCTGGCCCACGACGCCGGCAACCGCCGCCGCTTCCTGCACGAGGTGGAGGCGGCCCGCCGGGTCGGGCCGTTCGGCACCGCCCAGATCCTGGACGCCGACGTCCAGGGCAACCAGCCCTATATCGTCAGCGAGTACATCCCCGGCGAATCGCTCCAGCAGCTGATCACCCGCGAGGGGCCGCGTGCCGCCGGCGGCACGCGGCGCCTGATGCTCGCCACCGCGGCGGCGCTGAAGGCCATCCACGAGGCCGGGATCGTGCACCGCGACTTCAAGCCGAGCAACGTGCTGCTCGGGCCGGACGGGCCGCGCGTCATCGACTTCGGTATCTCCCGCGCGTTGGAGGGCACGACCATGCAGTCCAGCGCCGTGGTCGGCACGCCGCCGTACATGTCGCCCGAGCAGCTGCGCGGCGCGACCGTGGGGCCGGAGTCGGACGTGTTCTCCTGGGCGGTCACCATGGTGTTCGCCGCGACCGGGCGGCCGGCGTTCGGCCAGGACAGCATGCCGGCGGTGTTCAACCGCATCCTCAACCACGAGCCCGACCTGACCGGCGTCCCACCGGAGTTACGCGGCCTGCTGGGCGCGTGCCTGGCCAAGGAGCCGCACCACCGGCCGGACGCGAGCGGGCTGGTCCGGCTCATCGTCGGCGAGGAGGCGCCGCCCGGTCCGCAGGCCGTGACACGGGTCCAGGAGCCCGACCCGGCCGGCGAGCGGCCCTGGGGCCTGGCCTTCGCGGCGCAGATCATCACGACCCTCGCCGCCGCGGTGGTCTTCCTGATCGCCGCGGAGCTTGACTCCCGGCAGTGGCCGGACATCCCCGTTCCCGGGACGGACGGCCTGCCGTTCTGGCCCACGATCCTGACCGGCCTGGCCGCGGGCGGCGCGATCGCGCTGGTGCTGCGCCTGCTGGCGAGACGGAGCTGAGCATGGACTTCCCCTTGATGCTCGCCGTCCTCTTCACCGCCGCAGCGGTGGCCGTCACCGCCCGGATCATCGCCGTCCGGGGCCGCACCTTCCTGGCGAGGCACCGCCTCCTGCTGGCCGTGACGCTGCTGCCGTTGCAGCCGGTGCTCGGCGTGGGCGTCGGTGTGCTGCTGATCACCCAGTGGGACCACGTCGACGGCAACAGCCTGGTCTTCGGCGTCATCGCCTACCTCGCCGGGTTGATCGCCTTCGGCATCGTCACCGGCGTGCAGGAGCTGCGCCGAGCCCGGCGCCCCTGACGGCCGGGCCCGCCCTGGCACGCCACCGGCTCCACCACGGCGGCTACGGACGTTTCGAGCTCGACATGAATCGGCGCCTGGGGCCGGGGGAGTTCCCCTCAGCCCGGCGACGTCAGATCACATCTGACATCCCGCGACCCCGGCTGTGCGCGCAGAGACGCACAGCCGGGGCGATCGCCGTCAGACCGGGGTCGAGCCGGAGTCCGCCGGCTCTCGGTGGCGGGCCGCGCGCTTACGCGGCGATGGAGACGCCGAACTCCGCGTTGATGATCTTGAACATGAGGTCCCAGGTCTTCCATTCGGTGTTGGTGTGGACGGCGATGGCGTGCCGGCCGTCAGGGGTGCCGACCGCGAAGAACCAGGATCCCCAGAGGCTGCCGCCGACGCCGCGCAGCGTCCGGCCGCCCGTCGCCCGCTGGTCGAACTCGAACAGGCCGAGGCCGTAGCGGGTGTGCGGCATCCAGTAGCTGCCTTCGGTGGAGACCGTGGTCCACATCTGCCGGTGCTGGGCGGGCGGCAGCAGGCTGCCGCCGGCCATCGCGTTGACGAAGCGGATCATGTCGCCGGTGGTGGAGACGACGTCGCCGGCCGACCAGGCCAGGGAGGAGTTGAACTCGGTGACGTCCAGGGACGGGAGGCCGGGATCCTCCATCAGCGATTCCCAGTTCTCAGGGGTGGCCGTCGCCGGGTCGACGCCGTCCTTGAAGAACAGGTTGGAGTACGCTCGCGGGTGCGGATCGGGGTATCCGGTGTCCTGGGCGGAGCGCACGCGGGTGTGGGTCAGGCCGAGGGGCTGGATGACCCTGCGCTCGACCTCTTCGGCGTAGCTGCTTCCGGTGACCTCCTCGATGATCGCCCCGGCGAGGTGGAAGCCGCCGTTGGAGTACTCGAAGCGTTCGCCGGGCTCACCGACCGGCGGCTGGGAGACCGCCACCCTCAGCAGTTCCTCGGTGGTGAATCCGTCGAAGCGATGCTGGAGGAACCCGGAGCGGGTGGCGTATCGGTGGGCCACCTCCGCTGCCAGGCCGGTGGAGAACAGACCACTGGTGTTGCTGAGCAGGTGCCTGATGGTGATCTTGTCGCCGTCGTAGCCGTTGACGTTCAGCACGCCGGGCAGCCACTTGTTCACCGCGTCGTCGATGCTCAGCCTGCCCTCGGCCTCCAGGGCCAGAAGTACGGCGGCGGTGAAGGCCTTGCCGCTGCTGCCGGTGTGCAGGTGTTCCCCCGGCAGGCGTGGGGCACCGGTCTGGATGTCGGCCACGCCGGCGGTGCCGGACCAGGTCCGGTCCCCGTCCTTGACGTCGGCGACGATGCCGGGGACGCCGACCTCGTCCACCGCCCAGTCGAGCACCTGCTGCATTTTCTCGTGCGCTGCCATTGCACTGCCTTTCGGACGTTTCTTCCGTACGTTTCTTCCGTACGTCCTCCACGGTGTCCATCGGCGCTTACATGCCTCTTGGAACGCTCTTCCAGCCGGCATGGCGCCACTTTCAGCGGCACGCGCGCGTCTTTGTGCTCATAGCCTTTGGGCATGCGGATTGAGGTGCTGGGACCGGTCCGGGCCTATGCCGACGATGGCGCGCCGATCGATGTCGGCGGCGTCATGGTCCGCGCGCTGCTGGCCCGGCTGGCACTGGCCGAGGGCGAGACGGTGTCGGTCGACGCACTCGTCGACGGCCTGTGGGGGGAGCATCCGCGCGGGGGCACCGTCAACGCGCTGCACGGGCTGGTGCATCGGCTGCGCAGGGCTCTGGGCGGGGCCGGGGCCGTGGAGAGGGCGGCCGGCGGATACCGCCTGCACATACGCGCCGAGGACGTCGACGCCCACCGGTTCGAGGAGAAGGCGGAGCGGGGCGGTCGCGAACTGGCCGCGGGCGCCGCGCAGCGAGCGGACTCGCTGCTGGACGAGGCGCTGGCGCTGTGGCGGGGAGACGCGCTGGCCGACGTGCGCGACGCCCCCTTCGCCGGTACGGCCGGCGCGCGGCTGGAGGAGCTGCGCGTCGCGGCGATTGAGGACCGGTTCGAGGCGGAGCTGCGGCTGGGCCGCCACGACGAGATCCTGGCCGACATGGCGGCGGTGGCCGCCGGCCACCCGCTGCGCGAACGGCTGGCCGGATTGCGCATGCGGGCCTTGCACGCGGCAGGCCGCCAGTCCGATGCGCTGGCCGTGTTCGAACAGGTCCGCGGCACGCTCGCCGAGGAACTGGGCGTCGACCCGTCCGAGGAACTGCGCAGAACGCACCTGGCCGTGCTGCGGGGCGAGCTGGAGATCCCCGGGGCGGAACAGGCCCGGCCGGAGGCGGTGCCGGGACGCCTGCCGGCCCAGTTGACCAGCTTCGTCGGCCGGGCTGTGGAGCTGGGATCGCTGGCCGGGTCGCTGGAGACCTCTCGGCTGGTCACCGTTGTCGGCCCTGGGGGCGTGGGGAAGACCCGGCTGGCCGTGGAGGCGGTGAGCCGGCATCGAGCCCATCGGCGTGGCCGGGTCTGGTTCGTCCCCCTGGCCGGGGTGACCACGGCGGACGGGCTGCCCGAAGCGGTGCTGGGCACGCTCGGTGTCGCCGATGCCCGGCCGTCCGGCACCCCGCTGGAGCGGGTGGCCAATCTGCTCGCCGGTGACGAAGGTCTGCTGGTGCTTGACAACTGCGAACAGATCTCCGGCCCCGTCGCGGAGTTCGCCGGGCAGCTGCTGGAGCGCCAGCCGTACCTGACCATCCTGGCCACGAGCCGGGAACCGCTGGAAGTCATGGGTGAGACGCTGTGCCGTCTGGGCCCGCTCGGACTGCCGCCGGCGCACGCGGATCCCGCTCGGGCCGGCGAGTCGGCCGCGGTGCGGCTGTTCCTCGATCGCGCGGCAGCCGTACAGCCCGGCTTCACGCTGGACGCGCCGACCGCGGCCACGACCGTGGACATCGTGCGCCGGCTGGACGGACTGCCGCTGGCCCTGGAGCTGGCCGCGGCGCGGCTGCGGACCATGAGCGCCGACCAGCTCGCCCGGCGGCTGGATGACCGCTTCCGGCTGCTCAGCACCGGTAACCGGGCCGCCCAGCCGCGACAGCGGACACTCCGTGCGGTCATCGAATGGAGCTGGGACCTCCTCACCGACCAAGAACGGACGCTGGCCCGCCGAATGTCGATCTTTCTGGCGAGAACCGGGATCGCCGCGATCGAGGCGGTCTGTTCGGACGAGGCGCTCCCCGCTGGCGAGGTCGTCTATCTGCTGGACTCCCTGGTCGACAAGTCCATCGTGGAGCGGGCCGGCGACGGCTACCGGATGCTGGAGACCATCCGAGCCCATTCGGCGGACAAGCTCCGCCTCGCGGGGGAGGCCGGAGCCGTCCTGCGCAGGCTCGTGCGGCACTTCGCCGACCTGGCCGAGGAACACGAGCCGCTGCTGCGCTCGGACAGGCAGGTGGAGTCGCTGCGGCTGTTCCAGGCCGAGTACGACAACCTGATGTTCGCCCTGCAAACGGCCGTCGACACCGGCGACGCCGATGCGGCGGCCCGCCTCCTCGGCCCGCTGTACTGGTACTGGGTCATGCTCCGCTACGACGCTCGGGCCGATGCCTACGTCGCCAAGGTCGCCGAGTTCGGCGACGCGCTGCCCGCCGACGCCCGGGCCGCCTTCACCGCGATCCACCTGGTAGCCGGCGAGGGCGGGCCGGTCACCGACCCCGAGCGGCTGCGCGCGCTCATCGACGACTGCGCGCACACGGGCGCGCTGCGGCGTTATCCGATGCTGCTGACGACAGCGCTGATGGTGGCGGCGGCAGTCGGACTGGACGAACTGGTCGACCAGGAGATCACCCGGGTACGCAGCGGCTCGGACCGCTGGGCGATCGCCTGCACCTTCATGATCGAGGCCATGCGGTACCGCGGACGGGGCGACCGGGAAAGCTCCGCGACCGCGATGGCAGCGGCGCTGCACGTGTTCGAGGAGGCGGGCGACCGCTGGTGGACGGCGAAGACGCTGTACGGCCTGGCGCAGATCCACGCCATCGGCGGCGAGCACGACGAGGCGATCGCCGCCTACGAGCACAGCATCGCGATCGCCACCGACCTCGGCTCGCAGGACGAGGTCTCGACCCGGCTCGGGCTCGCCACCGAACGCATGCGCGCCGGCGACCTGACCGGCGCCCGGCACGACATCGAAACCGCCGGACGAGTGGCCTGGGAGCGCGGTCAGCCCGTGCTGGAGATCGAGGTCCTGGGCAGCCTGGCCGAGCTGTACCGCCGCTCCGGCGAGATCGAACGGGCCGACCAGGAGCTCGACCGGATGGAGAAACTCGCCCGCCGGCTGTGCCTTACGGCGGAGATGATTGAGGACCTGCTGGTACCCGCCAGGGCGGCGAACCTCCTCACCGCCGGGGACGCCGCACCCGCGCGCGAGCTGCTGCCCCGTGCCGTGCAGGCGGCGCAGGCACGCATGGACACTCCTTGGGCCGCCCAGCTCCTGGCCCGGCTGCTGTTCCTGGAGGACGACCCGGCCGGCGCGGCCACCGCGCTCGGCCTGAGCCGGGCCATCCGCGGCACCTTCGACCACGGCGACACCGAACTGCGCTCCCTCGCGGAGATGATCGCGGAGCGGCTCGGCCGTACCGACTACGACACCGCCTACCGACGGGGCGCCGACCTGACACCCCACGAGGCCACCGACCGGCTGACAGCGCTGCCCGGCTGACAGCGCTGCGCGGATCCGCCGCCGGGCCCTCATGGCCGGCAACCGGTCCGGCGTCATGTGGCGGCCGATCTCGCCTGGTCTATCCTGCGACCCATGCTGATCACAGATGTCGAGCTGGCCTGTACGGCAGCGCAGGCGGGAGCAGCCGTCGTGCGCACCATGTTCGGCACATCGTTGGCGCGCCTGGAGAAATCCGGTGGTGACTTCGCCACGGTCGCCGACGTGGAAGCGGAGAAGGCCATCCTTGACGCGATCGGCGCCGCCCGGCCCGGCGATGCCGTGATCGGCGAGGAGAGCGGGCGTACGGGTCCGGCGGGGGCGGAGCGCGTGTGGCTGGTCGACCCTCTGTGCGGAACGCTGAACTACGCCGCGCACAGCATGCTGGTCGCGGTGAACGTCGCCCTGCGTGTGGGATCGGACATCATGGTGGCGGCCTCGGCCGACCCGTTCACCGAGGAGGTGTTCTGGACCGACGGCGTCCACGCCTACGTCCGCCGCGACGGCCTGGACGGGCCGCTCCGACCGTCGCCCGATTCACGGCTGGTGGACGTCAACCTCGACCCGCCGTTCCCGAACTCGCCCGCTTTCCGCGCTGCCGCCCTGCTCGCCGAGCCGGGGTTCGCCGAGCGGTTCCGCCCGCGCGTCGTCTCCACCACCCTGGCCGTGGCCTGGGTCGCCGCCGGTCGGCGAGCCGCCTACGTCACCGACGGCCGACAGCATGACAGCGTGCACTTCGCCGCCGGGATCGCGTTGTGCCGGGCTGCCGGATGCGTGGTGACCGGCCTCGACGGCCGGCCGCCGCACGCCGGCACAGGCGGGCTCGTCGTGGCGGCCGACCAGGAGACCCACGCGGCGCTGCTGGACCTGATCCGCAACCAGTAGTCCCGGAAGTGGGCTTGCCCGAAAGGCCGTGGCACGACAGCCGCCCCTACTCCCTGGACGTAGGTTTCCGGACGGATGGAGGGCCCTGGTCGGCCGCGGGCTCTCAGACGAGATCACGGCGCGCGCCGCCGAGCCGCCTCATGGCGGGTCGACCC
This sequence comes from Streptosporangium sp. NPDC003464, assembly GCF_053588315.1. NCBI lineage: Bacteria > Bacillati > Actinomycetota > Actinomycetes > Streptosporangiales > Streptosporangiaceae > Streptosporangium > Streptosporangium sp. NPDC003464. The sequence continues at coordinate 35,816 of NZ_JBSFPS010000043.1, forward strand.
AGTGCAGGGCGACGTACGGCTCGGCCTGGCCGCAGTAGCGGACCCGCTCCCGGGTGATGCGATAGCGGGCGTGCATCTCAGGCTGGTCGGGCGAGTGGCGCGGGACGGGGACGGTAAGGATGCCGATGTCCTGGTCGACGTGGGTGAGCAGGCCGTGGCAGGGGCCGCCGAGACAGATGGCGTTGCGGTCGTGGTGGCCGGCCGGCGAGAGCTCGTTCATGCGGGGGAGGCGTGGGTCTCTCGGGGGCGGCCGTCCGGCCGCGAGCGGTACGGCGCCACGGCAGACGGCCCGGACGCTTCCCGAAGGACGTCGCGCGTCCGGCGGCTCCGCCGGGCGGGGCCGCCGGATCGGCGCGCGGGAGTGACCATACGGGTCAGGGAGCCTCGAAGCCGGCCTTGGTCAGCGCGTCCTTGCCCTGCTGTGACAGCACCAGGTCGACGAACTGCCTGGCCAGGTCACCAGCGGGTGCCTTGGTCAGCGTGGCGATCGGGTAGTCGTTGATGGCCTTGTCCGCCTCGGGGAACGCGATGCCCTGCACCTTGCCGGCCGAGGCGATCACGTCGGTCCGGTAGACCAGCGCCGCGTCCACCTCGCCCAGCTCGACCTTGGTGAGGGTGGCCTTGACGTCCTGCTCCAGCGTGACGGGGGTGATCTTCAACCCGGCCGCGTCCAGCGCCTTGACCGCCGCGGCGCCGCACGGCACCTGCTCGGCGCAGAGCGCCACCTTCACCTTCGGATCGGTGAGGTCTCTGATCTCGTCCACCTTGGCCGGGTTGTCGGCGGGCACGGCGATCTGCAGCTTGTTGCGCACGAACGTGGTCGGCGCGCTCGCCAGCGACGCGTCCGTCACGGTCTTCATGGTGGCCGGGCTGGCGGCGGCGAACACGTCCGCCGGCGCGCCCTGGGTGATCTGCTGGGCCAGCGTGGCACTGGAGCCGAAGTTGAACTTCACCGTCGTGCCTGGATGCGCGGCTTCGAAGGTCTTGCCGAATTCGGTGAACGTGCCGGTCAGCGACGCCGCCGCGAACACCGTCACCTCCTTGGCCCCGCCACCGGCCGCGGAAGCCGACGCCGAGGTCGTGGCTGATCCGCCGGCCCCGCACCCGGACAGACCCGCCAGCGCGAGTGCGACGGGCAGGGCGATCGTCCACCGGGAAAGACGTCTGAACACCAAAGAGGGCTCCTCACAAGTGACCGGCCACACGTTCGTGACCGGATATCTCCACGACGACGTTGGTGGACTTGATCACAGCGACCGCCACCATCCCCGACAGACCCTCACCATACCCCTCGCACATTCCAGCCTTAATACCCACCTCCCATCGCAACATCAGCAGTTTCTGCTGTCCCGCCATGGCATCCACGAGATCTCGGAAACCCTCCGCGAACGGCACGCCATCCCTGCTGTTCCAGCGGCGGGGGCGTTGACGTCGGAGAAGGCCGATCACGCTGTTTCGGCGCTGAGGGTCTGTGCCACGGGCCGGCGGGCCGCCAGGCGTGCGGGCAGGGCGGTGAGTGCCGCCGTCGCCAGGAGAGTCGCGAGCGCGGCGCCGAGCAGCCAGGAGGAGGGAGGTTCCACCGAATTCCTGGCGGCGAAGAGCGAGAGCAGGCCGGCGCCCAGAGGGACGCCGATGACGGCGCCGGGCAGCGCGGGCAGGAGCTGGGCAACGGACAGCCCCGCGGAGATCTGTCCCGGGGTGGCGCCAAGGGTGCGTGCGATGGCCATGCTCGCCCGGGCCTCTATGGCAGTGGTCCAGGTGAACGTGAGGATGTTCACGACGGCGAGTGCGATCACCAGGACGGTGACCGCCACCATCAGCCGACGGTCGTGAACGCCCCGCAGGTTGGGCAGGACGGAGGAGCCGTCCAGGCCGTAGCCCCTCTCCGGCTGGGCGTGGAGAGTCAGCAAGGCGACGATCGCGATCACCGTGGTGGCGGTGGAGCACGCCTGCAGCACGGCACGGCCCGGCCTGCGGGCGGTCAGCCGCAGCCCGAGCAGCAGCGGCGTGGGCAGCAGCGCGGACAGCGCGGTGAGCCAGGGGCGGTGACGGGGCTGATGCGCGGTGACGGTCAGCGCCGTGACGGTCGCCGTACGCATGGCCCGCAGCGTGGGACTCAGCGTGGACAGCACCGCCACCGCCACGGCGAGGACGGTCGCCGTGGCAACGGTGCCGCCGGCCAGCCCGGCGGCACCGATCCGGCTGGCGGTGGGGCTGGCGACGGCGGGCACGGTCAGGCGGGCGATCACCAGCCCCAGCGCGTCGCCGACCAGCGCCAGCGCCAGGTATTCGGTGAGCAGGACGGCGGCGATCAGACCCGGGGTGGCGCCGACGGCCTTGAGCAGCCCGGCCCGGCGTGTCTGCTCGACGGCGCGTCCCGCGGCCAGCGCCGCCACTCCGGTGATGGCCAGGAAGCTGAGCAGCCAGCTACCGACGACCAGGATCGGCTGACTGTTCCTGAGGATGACCATGTCCTGTTGGGCGGTGAACCGCCAGGTATGGAAGTTCGCCCTGAGGGTGGCGATGCGGTGGGCGTCCAGGAAGGCCTCGGCCCCGGCGGGGTCGCGCAGCTTGAGGTCCAGGGCCATGGTCACCGGGAGATCGTGGGACGACGCCAGGGCCCGGGCATCTGACCGGGTCATCCAGGCCAGGCCGCTGTAGTCGCTGGGGCCACCGTACGGGCCGATCTGCGCCGCCCAGGGGTAGATGGAGGTGGCCGCGGTGACGGCGATCCCGACGACGGAGTACGACCGGCCGGCGATGGTGACGTGGTCGCCGAAGCCGACGCCCAGCGCGGCGGCGAAGCCGCGTTCGAGGACCGTGCCGCCGGAGCGTACCCAATGACCCGAGGTCACGAGCGGCCGGTTGACCGCGCCGGGCGTCTCGGGGAAGCCGTGCACCACCACTGGGGACGAGGTGGAATCGCGACTGGTGAGGTCGGCGTAGACGACGCGATAGGGGCCATGATGGGCGACCACTTCGGGAGCGTCCACCAGCGAGGCCAGGGTCGAGGTCACGGCGGGGCCCGTGTTGCCGGACAGTGCCACCACGTCCGGCCCGGCGGTGGCCGCGCGGGTCTGCTCGTACAGCGCGTCGCTCACGCCGCGCAGGGACAGGCCCAGCGCCAGGGTGGCGGTGGCCACGGTCACCGCGAGCAGGAGCATCGCGGCCTGGACCTTGTGCCGGCGCACGTCAGCCAGCACCAGGCGCACGACGAGCACGATGGAGCCCATGACGTTCAGCCCTCCAGCCCGATCAGCCCGCCGAGCCCGCCCGCGCGGGAGCCGGCCAGCCGGGTGTCGTCGACGAACATCCCGTCGCGCATCGAGACCAGCCGATCCGCCGTGGCCGCCACCCGCTCGTCATGCGTGACGATCACGAAGGTCTGCCCCGCCGAACGCAGCTCCTCGAAGATCCTCAGCACATCGAGGGTCGCCGCGGTGTCGAGGTTGCCGGTCGGTTCGTCGGCCAGGACGACCAGCGGGTCGTTGGCCAGCGCGCGGGCGATGGCGACCCGCTGACGTTGACCGCCCGACAGTCGCGACGGCAGGTGCCGGGCGCGGTCGGTGAGCCCGACCTGGTCCAGCAGCAGACTCGCGCGGCGCCTGGCCTGGCGGCGCGAGCGTCCGGCCAGCAGCGCGGGAAGCTCCACGTTCTCGGCCGCCGACAGCTCCTCCACCAGATGGAAGGCCTGGAAGACGAACCCCACCGACCGGCGCCGCATGCGCGCCAGAGCCCGCTCGCTCAGCGTGTCGATGCGCCGCCCGGCCACCCACACCTCTCCATCGGTAGGCCGCTCCAGGCCGCCCAGCAGGTGCAGCAGAGTGGATTTCCCGCAGCCGCTGGGTCCCATCACCGCCAGCATCTGTCCCTGCGGCACCTCCAGGTCGACCTCGTCCACCGCGCGGACCCGGCTCTGCCCCTGACCATGCGTCTTCATCAGGCCGCAGGCCCGGACCGCGGCACTTGACACGTTCATCCACCCTCGACTTCGTCATCGACCTTGGACCAGGCCCGCTCACAGGCGTCCAGCCAGCGCAGGTCCGCCTGCAACCGCAGCGCCACCCCTTCCAGCAGCAGGCCGGCGCCCGACCCCGCCGGCTCGGCCAGCGCCGCCTGCTGCACCTCACGCAAGCGGCGCAGCAACTCACGGCGCTGCGCCGCCACCAGCTCCACCGGGTCGGCCAGCCGGGCCGCGGCGGCAGCGGCGAGCTTGAGATGAAACTCCGCCAGGTCCGGTTTCGGCCAGCCCACCTCGGCCAGCCAGGCGGCCACCCGCTGCTGCCCGGCCGGCGTCAGCGCATAGACCTTGCGCTCCGGCCGCTCGGGCAGGCCGTCGGCCCGCTCACAGACAACGAGCCCCGCTCGCTCCAATCGGGCCAACGTCACATAGATCTGACCGCGGTTCATCGACTCGCCCAGCGGGCCAAGGCTGCGCCGCAGCCGGGCGTGCAAGTGGTACCCGTGCGACGGCTCCTTGGCGAGCATCGCCAGCACCGCGTCCTGCATGTCACCCCCTAACGGTTAGCCAATAGATAGCGGTTAGCCATGGGAGGTGTCAAAGCGCTACATCTGGCGGTCTCCGGGACCGGCCCGCCGCGCGGAACATACCGCCGCCGCCCGGGACGGCTCCAAGCTCGACAGGGAGGGACCACGCCCGGTGGTGTCCGGCGACGTCAAGGGCGGCCGCTACGCCGGCGGCGCGGCGAGCGCCACCCGAGCCCCGAGGTGGAGCCCGCCGCTGGCGTCCAGCACCTGCCCGGTCACCCAGCGGGCATCGTCGGAGGCGAGGAGGGCCACCACGTCGGCCACGTCCTCGGCCCGGCCGACTCGACCCAGCGCCGCCTGCCCGGCGAGGAACGCCGCCGCCTCCGGGGGGAACAGCGACGTGTTCGCCTCGGTCATGGTCGCGCCCGGTGCGACGACGTTCACGGTGATGCCGCGCTCGCCCAGCGCCAGGGCGAGGGTGCGGCTCATGGTCTCCACCGCGCCCTTGGTCATGGCGAAGGAGGTCTGCGCGGGGTTGGCGATCCGGGTGACGGCCGAGGACACGCTGACGATGCGTCCGCCGTCGGCCAGCAGCGGGAGCGCGCGCTGGATGATGAAGTAGGGCGCCTTGACGTTCACCGCGAAGAGCCGGTCGAACCGCTCGGCCGTGTCGGTCTCGATCGGACCGGCCGGGGCGGCCGCGGCGTTGTTGACCAGGATGTCCAGGCGCCGTCCGGCCAGGCCGGCCTCCAGCTCGGCGAACAGCGCGTCGACGGCCCCCTCGGCCTCCAGGTCCGCGCCGATCGGGAATGCGCGCCCGTCGGCCCGCTCGATCCGCTCGACCGTCTCCTGCGCCGCCGCCGCGTCCTTTCCGTAGTGGACGGCGACCAGGGCCCCGTCGGCGGCGAGACGTTCGGCGACCGCCCGCCCGATACCGCGTGAGGCCCCGGTCACCAGTGCCGTCTTGTCTGCCAGCAATCCCATTGCGCGCCTCGCAAACATGTTAATAACTACCATCGTGATAGTTTGTACCGGATGGCAGAGGAATCAACAAGCCTGCGGGAGCGGCGCCGGGCAGAGACCCGGCGCGCGCTACAGGCACACGCGGTCCGCCTGTTCATGGCCCGGGGCTACGACGCGACCACGATCAACGACGTCGCACAGGTGGCCGGGGTGTCCGTGATGACCCTCTACCGGCACTTCGCGACAAAAGAAGACCTGGTGCTCTACGACGAGTACGACCGGGAGACCGCGGCGACGCTCGCGGCACAGCAGCAGGAGGAGCCACTGCGTCAGCGGATCGGCCGGGCACTGGTGCAGACCGCCGCGGCGGCCGTCGACTCCGACCGGGACCTCCTGCTCGCCCGCCTCCGCCTGATGATCTCCACGCCCGCCCTGCAAGCCCGCCACCTGGACAGCCAGTACGCCACCGAGATCGCCGTCGTCGACACCCTCTGCGCCGGCGGCACCGATCCCGACCTGGAATTCCGTGTCCGCAGCACGGCCGCCGCGTGCCTGGCCGCCACCCATGTCGCCCTTCTCCGCTGGGCTGAAGGTGACGGACGACAGGACCTCCCCACCCTCATGCGCCAGGCCCTGACCTCGGCCTTCGACACCGCGTTCTGAAAGCGCCGGTCCGTCCGTCAGCGGACAGGGCAATCGCCCGGAGGCAGGCCGGGGACCTCCTCCGGGCGATTGACGGTGGTCAGCGGCGCGGCACGGGCGCGACCGCCGGTATCAACCGTGACCGCCGGTATCAGCGGGTACAGCGAATGGAGGCACTGCCCCAGTAGTAGCCCGGCCCGAGCCGGGACGAGTCGGCGAACAGCAGCACGCACTGCTCATTGCTGAAGCCCGAGATCAGCGCCTGACGGCGGGCGTCCTTCTCCGCCTCGCGCTTGGCCTCCTTGGGGCTGTTCTCGAGGGCCATGCCGTTGAAGCCGCGCTCCTCGAGCACGCTCGCCTGTCCCGTCGCGGCCGGAGCGGCGAACGCCGCGACCGGAGCGAGGACGGTGAAGCCGGTGATCATCGCGGCGACGAAACCGCGAGCAACGATCGAACGCATTCCTGTAGACCCCTCTTGTCGTGTGGTTGCGGTACCAGGGTTCAGCGCCGGCAGTACACCGTCGCGGTGCCGAACCAGCTGCCCGGAATGTCGCTGGCCCTCGCACTGAAGCCGCTCACGTAGCACTGCGAGCTCAGGAATCCGGCCACGGCCGCCTTGCCGTAGGCATAGTTCACCGCTCTGCTCACCGCGCTGGCCTGGCTCGTGTCCATGGCGGTCGCGGTGAACGAGCCGGTCTCCGCCGACGCCGGTCCCGCCGCGGGGGCGATCGCGGCGGCGGCCAGTACGGCGGCACCCAGCATCTTCTTCATCCACCCCCCCCTTCTCATTCATCTCAGCTAATATGATCAAGACACAAGCTAGTCACGCACCACGGCGATGTCAACTGATATGAATGATCTCCTATTTATCATTCATATCAGTTGATGTCGCCGCCTATCCTCCAGAGGCGCAGATGACCGACGAGCAGGACCGCGCACCGGTGGCCGGCACGCTCAGCGACCGGATCGACCACCTGTTCCAGGTGGTCCGTCGCCCCAACGGCGAGCAGCACAGCCACGAGGAGGTGGCCAAGGCCTGCCGGGAGAGCACCGGTGAGACCTTCTCCGCGACCTACCTCTGGCAGCTCCGCACCGGCCGCAGGGACAACCCGACCAAGCGGCACCTGGAAGCCCTCGCCGCCTTCTTCCAGGTGCCACCCGCCTACTTCTTCGACGACGAACAGGGCGCGGTGATCGCCAAGGAGTTGGAGCTGCTCGGTGCGTTGCGCAACAGCGCGGTGCGTGATGTGGCGCTGCGTGCGGTCAACCTCTCCGAGGAGGGCCTCGGCACGGTCGCCGACATCATCGATGCCATTGAGCGCCGCGAGGCGCAGCGGGGCGGCGCCCGGGAGGCGCCCGGTCGCAAACCGGGGGAGTGAGGTTGCGGTACCGGCGAAATGCGCTCTGGCGACACTGCGCACAGATCGTGTCCACTGTGGATATACCGGATCCCTTTGACGTCGCCACGCTCGTCGCCGGACTCGCCGCCAGAAGAGGTCGGCCCATCGAGCTGATCCCGCTGGCGGCACAGCCCGGCAGGCCGTGCGGCGTGCTCGCGGCAACCGACCGGACCGACTACGTCTTCTACACCGCCGACACCAGCCCCCTGCACCAGGAGCACATCCTGATGCACGAGCTGGGCCATCTCCTGTGCGGCCACGCGGGCTCCGGCGGGCTGGACGAGACGGTCTCCTCGGTGCTCATGCCGAACCTTCCGGTCGAACTCGTACGGCGGGTGCTGGGCCGCACGACCTACGCCGAACGGCAGGAGCAGGAGGCGGAGATGGTCGCTTCGCTGATCATGCACAAGGCCCGCCGCGGGGTGCCCGCCGAACCGGTGAGCAGTGAGCTGGAACGCCTGCACTCGGCGTTCGGCCCCGGTGACTGAGGTGATCAGCTATTTCGCGGCCGGGATGCTGGTGCTGATCAGCGCAGGCAAGCTGGCCGCCGCGCGGCGCGTCCCGTTGAGCCCCGGGATGCGATACCTGCTGGGGTTCTTCCTGAGCATGGCGGCAGCGCTGACGGTCTCGGCCGAACCGACCGTGCGATTGCTGTCCGCCCATGGGGCGCCTACGGCGACCCTGGTGTGCCGGCTGGTGAGCAACGCGTTGCAGGTGCTGGCCGTGCACTTCCTGATGCGGCTGGCCCGCGCCACCCAGACCCCCGTACCGCGCACCCGGTCGTGGCCGCTGGTGCTGTGCTGGGTGCTGATGGCGGTGTGCTTCGTCGACATGGTGCTGCATGTCGATCAGTCGGACACTCCCGGGTTCGACTGGCGGTTCGGCACCGTCGGGTACCAGGTGGTGCTGGTCGGATACGCGGTCGGCTGCCTCATGATGTTCATGCGGGTGCTCACCCGGCATGCCCGGCAGTGCCCGCGCGGCAGCTTCCGCACCGGACTGCAGGTGATCGTGACGGCCTCGGCGGTGACCGTGGTGTGGGGCCTGTACTCCGGCCTTCCCACGCTCTGGGTGTCGGTGACCGGCCTGCCCGGCGACAACTTCCTGCCGGCCAGCCGGATGATCGGGCTGGTGGCAATGGTGTTGTGGGTCGCGGGCGCGGTGGTGACCACCTGGCAGGGCATGGTGGAGCGGCCGCTGCGGTGGCTGACGGCCCGGCGCGACGTCCGCGCGGTGACGCCGCTGTGGTCGGCGTTGGTGGCCGCGCTACCCAGGATCGCGCTGCCGCCGACTGCCCGGTGCGGCGCGGAGTTCGCGCTGTACCGCAAGCTGATCGAGATCCGGGACGGACTGCTGGCCCTGCGCCAGCATGTGCCACCCGAACTGGCGGACTGGGTGCGCGAGTCGGCCTGCCGGCACGCCGCCGCCGAGGACGGGCCGACCATGGCGGCCGCCGAGGTCGCCGCCGCGCTGGTGGCCCGGAGGTCCGGGCACAGTTGGCCGCAGGCGCCCGCCGTGCGCACCTCCTCGGTACCCAGCATCGGCGCGGAGACGGCCTGGCTGAGCGCGGTGTCGGCGGCGTTCACCAGCTCACCGGTGGTGGACGAGGTCCGGAAACGGGCCGGCGCGACCTACGCGATGCCCGCCGAAGCGGCCTGAACGCCGTCATGCCCTGGACGACCTGCGACGGCTCGCCCCCGGCGTCCGGGCGGGCCGGCCCTCGGCGTACC